>JAADHA010000563.1 GCA_013152105.1 Oligoflexia bacterium
TTCGGCTGCGCGAGGTACTGCCGTGGGTGGGCCTGGACGCGAAACCCGTCGAACCCGCCCCCGACGAGACCGTCCGTCAGCTTGGCGCCACGCGCCTCGTCGCAGCCTCCGCGGCCGCCCTCGCAGCCGGCCCCGACCTTTCCGGCAAGGGCCGGGAGCGGGTCCTCGCTCGCCGAACGGCCGCTCAACTCGGCGCGACTGCCGGCATCGACATCGCCGAGCTGTCGTGGGCCCTCGGCCAGCCCTGCCGATCCGTCCGGCGCCTCCAGCAGGCGCCGGTCGATGACCTCGTCGCCGATGCCGTCCGCCGCAGCTTGGCCCTGGAGCTGCGGGTAGGCTGATGGCCTCGAGCTTGCTGCTACCGTCCTCTCAGCACCGTCCTCTCAGCACCGACCGCGGGGGGCCTGCTCCGTGCACGGGGCTCCGAGGATGCCGCGAGATTTCGAGCCCGCGTACGGGCGTCGGCCCATGGTCGTCGAGACCTTCGATTCTTTGGAGGTAAGGCCGAACCCGGGCGGAATCGACCGGCCTGCGGTCGATTCTTGGAAGGTAAGGCCGTACCCGGGCGGAATCGACCGGCCTGCGGTCGATTCTTTTGAGGTACGGCCGTACCCGGGCCGAATCGACCGGTATGCGGTCGATTCTTTGGAGGTAAGCCCATACCCCGGCCGAATCGACCGGTATGCGGTCGATTCTTTGGAGGTACGGCCGTACCCGGGCCGAATCGACCGGTATGCGGTCGATTCTTTTGAGGTATGCCCGTACCCCGGCCGAATCGACCGGCTGACCGCGCAGCTCCCCAGGCTTCGGCTGCGCGAGGTACTGCCGTGGGTGGGCCTGGACGCGAAACCCGTCGAACCCGCCCCCGACGAGACCGTCCGTCAGCTCGGTGCCACGCGCCTCGTCGCCGCCTCCGCGGCCGCCCTCGCAGCCGGCCCCGATCTTTCCGGCAAGGGCCGGGAGCGAGTCCTCGCTCGCCGAACGGCCGCTCAACTCGGCGCGACTGCCGGCATCGACATCGCCGAGCTGTCGTGGGCCCTCGGCCAGCCCCACCGCTCCGTCCGGCGCCTCCAGCAGGCGCCGGTCGGTGACCTCGTCGCCGCCGCCGCCCTCTCAGCCACCCGCCACCCACCACCCAAAACCCCGGCGCCGTCAGCGGCGTCAGGACACCCGCGGGTAGCCCGACAGCTCGGAGAAGCTCAGGCCACCCTGGTCCGCGTCCCGCGCCCGCAGAGTCTCATCGAGCCGCTTGACCGCGGGATCTGCCGGATCGACGGGAGTCCGGGCCAGGCGCACATGCACCAGGGCGGGCAGCGAAGCCAGCAGCGAGAGGTCGCGGAAGCTGGTGTCGAAGAGGTCGAGGTAGCGAAGCGAGGACAGGCTGCCCAGGGGCGCAAAGTCCTGGACCTTCAGAGAGGAGAGGTCGAGCTCTTCGAGGGCGCCGAGCCCTGCGAGGGGAGAGATGTCCGTGACGCGGGTCTGGTGCAGCCAGAGCAGGCGCAGGGCGGGCAGGCCACGTGCGATGCCGTCCAGGCAGGCCAAGCGGGTCCGCTCCACGAAGAGGATCTCCAAGTCGCCGCCTGCGTAGAGGGGCGAGAGGTCCGTGATCCGGGTACCGCGCAGCTTGAGGGTGTGGAGCTGGGTGGCGGCCTGGAGGGGGGCGAGGGTGGTGATGCCGGAGCACTGGTTGACGTCCACAGTGGTCAGCGCGGGGCAGGATCTCAGGCCGTCGAGAGAGGCCAGCGCCTTGGACTGGGGCATGGACAGGGTCTGCAGGCGGGCGAGAGCCGANNCAGGGGCGCCAGGGAGTGGGCCTTGTGGCGGGGGGCATCGAGTCGCCGGATCCCGGGCGTGTGGCGCAGCGGGCCGAAGTCGCTCACCTTGCTGCTCCTCCGGCCCAGGGACAGCTCTTCGAGATCGGGGAAGCCCACCAGGAAGCCGAGGTCCTCTACCAAACTGCTGTCCACCCTCAGCACGCGCAGCGGGGACTGTTCGGGGTGTGGAGAGAGCAGGGATGCCCGCGGCACGACCAGGGACTCCAAGCCGGGACGACGCTGGAGCAGGGCCCGCAGCCCCGGGGCGCGCCTCACCTTGGACGAGAGCGAGAGTTCTCGCACCTTCTTGTAGGTCGAGAGATCGGGCGTGCTGGTCGCGTCGAGTTGGAGCTGCGGCCGGTCTGGCTGCGGCCGGTCTGGCTGCGCGGGGCTCTTCGCCCGGCGGGTCCGTTTGGGCACGGCCAGGGCCGCGGGGTGAACGAGCAGGGTCTGAAGCTGGTAGGTCGGATCGAAGCGCTGGTAGAGCAGGCGCTGCCCGTCCGACAGGATGCGGTTGCCCGCGAAGCCGGTCTTCAGCTTGCGGGTCTGGTGCCAGTCCTCGCCCTGCCGAGAAAACAGGGTGACGGTGCCGCTGATCTTGCCGGACTTGGCGTCACAGCCCACCGCCAGGTCGTCTCCGTACAGGGCAACCGCCACGGTGGGATAGGTACCCGATCGGCCCACGAGCCAGGTCGCGCCAGCGGTCCAGGTCTGTCCGTCGAAGCGGTACAGCGAGACATCTCCGCCACCGCCCACCGCGAGATCGTCTCCTCGGAGGCAGGCCGATCGAGCAGAAGGGCTGGGCTGTACGGTGCCCACCAGCGGCCAGGTGCCATCGGCGGCCCGGCGAAAGCATCGCAGCGAGTCCCAGCCGATGATGGCGCACTGGTCGTGGTCGACCGCGAAGTCATGGGTGCCGGTCTGGCCCTGGATCTCGGCCTCGATCTGCCAGCGCTCACCGTCTCGGTGCAGGAAGACAAACCAATCCTGGGCGTCGGTCTGTTCCCGGGTGGGCTGCGCCCGGACCACCAGGGTGTCTCCCTGCGCACGCAGCTCAGCGCCGAAGCTGTGGGCCGTGGGCTGATCGCACCGGATCACCTGGGTGACCTTGGGCGCACCACGCAGGCTCACCACCAGCACTTCGCCGCGACCCTGGTGCTTGCGCGGGCAGGCCAGCAACAGGGTGTGGCGGTCGACAAGCACCGGGTTGGCGTCCAAGTCCAGGCCCTCTAGTGATACCCGGCGCTCTGTCAGGCTGTCGCCTTCATAGAATACGAGTTCCTGTCCCTGGACACCGGCCAGCCAGCGCTGGCACAGGTGCAGGGCTTGCATATCGGTGCCAAGCACCCTCAGTCCACTGTCGTCCAGTCCACTGTCGTCCATGCTTCACCTCATGTGGCAGCCAAGCGTCATCGGCGGTGCCCTCCCGTCGACGGCTCGCCGGTCCGGCTGCGGAAGCATACCCCGCTGCGGAAGCACACAGTGCGGCGCAGGCACACACTGCAACAGCTTGCAACAAGCGTGCACAGGGCAGCGGGTCTATCTGTTGGGGGTCGGCACACTCCGTGCCCAGGAGGACCAGATGGCCCACAAGAACACCCGCCCCTTTCGTCTCCTCATTGGTGTAGTCGCCAGCCTCTCTGTCATCGCCCTGTCGGGCTGTGGTGGTGGAGCGGACCAACTCCGGGGGGCTCCCTCAGCGGCTCGTCGCGTCGGCGCGGTCTCTCTTGGCGACGCTGACCTGGCCGTACACCTCAGCGCGGAATGGACCTTCATGTCGGCGGCGGGTGTCGGCGACCTGAGCGGTGACGGGCAGGCCGATCTGGCCGTCGCCGTGACGACCGGGCCCAGCAGCTCGCGGGTCTTTTTGGTCCCCGGCCCGCTCACCGGGGATGTGCAGCTTCCCCGCGACGCCTGGGTCAGCATCTCGGACGTGGGGGACACGACTCTGGGTGACGGCACCCTGGTCGCTCTCGGGGACAGCAACGGAGATGGCTGGGATGACCTGGCCCTGGGCGCACCGGGTGCGGCCGGTGACGACGGCCGCGTCTACATCTTCGAGGGACCCCTGCCGCGGGCCGACCTGGTGCTCGGTGATGCCTCGGTCGAGCTGTACGGGGCACAGGAGGAGCGCGCGGGTTCCGCCCTGCTCGCCGCCGACCTCACGGGCGACGGCGTCGTCGACCTCGCCGTCGGCGCGCCCGAGGCAGGCACGGCCACCGGATATGACACTTGGAGCCCTGGCCGCGTCTATGTCGTGCCCGGACCCTTCTCTTCGGGAGACCTCGACCCGCTGGCCGTGGCTGTGATCGAAGGAGACAGCGCCTACAGCGCACCCATCATGGCCAACGTCGGCGCCAGCCTGGCCCTGCTCGACGACGAGAACGGCGATGGGCTGCCCGAGCTGGCCTTTGGTGCGCCCGAGACCTGGCAGGAGAACCAGGAGGGCTCCGTCGGGGTGGCCAACTCTCCTTTTCAGGGGACGATTGGCTGGGCTGACCTGGCCGTGCGCTATGGCGGCAACAGCCTCTACCACCTGGGAACCGGCCTGTTGTCCGTGGATGTCAGCGGAGACGGTCGGCGGGACCTGATCGCCAACAGCCATGACGGGGTCGACAACGAGGTGTGCATCTGGACAGAGACCGTGCCCGATGGAACCGCGGCGGATTGCAGCACCGTGATCTACCAGACCCTGCGCTACTACGGGGCAAGCACCATCGAGGTGGCGGCCGCTGGTGACCAGGACGGTGACGGCCAGGATGATCTGCTCATGCACATCACGGGTCTGGGTGAAGAGCTGGGTGGGGACAATGTCGGTCTGATCTACGGACCCATCGCGGAGGGTGTCATGGTCATCGAAGACTGGAGCGACTTCGACGCTTGGTTTGCCGGCGCACAGCAGGGCCTGGAGGTCGGTGATGCCGACGGTGACGGCGCCACCGACATGGCCTTGGTCGCCGCCGATGGAGCCGGTGCACAGAGCCTCTATGTCTTTTTTGCTGAGCCTGAGGCCGCGCTGGCTGAGGCCCCCGCTGAGCCTCTCTCCATGGCCGAGGTTCAGCCTGGCGATCTGGTGGTGTCCGAGATCATGGCCAATCCAAGCGTCTGTAGCGATGCCACATCAGAGTGGATCGAGGTCCACAACACGACCCAGCAGGCCATTGATCTGGAAGGTCTGGTGCTGGTCGATGTCGCGAACACCGAGGGGCGCATCGGCTCCGGCAGCATCGTAGATGCCGGCGGCTTTGCGGTCCTGGGCATTGGTTCCGCGGACCGGTGGTGCGACGAGTCGGTCACCGTGGACGGTTACTACGGGTCCACGCCCAAGTGGAACAATAGTGGCCCCGAGACGGTGTTCCTTACCTGGCAGGGGCAGGTGATCGATCAGTCCGCCACCTATGACAAGGCCGCATCTGGTGGTGCATCTTTGGCCCTCCCCGATGGTGCCGAAGACACCGACGATCTGAGCCTGTGGTGTGTCGCTGACCCGACCCCAGGGGCCGCCAACCGCTGCCGCTGAGTCCGCTCGATTCGTCAGGTCCGTGCCGGCACGGCCTCAGCAAATAGTCGTGCCAGATCCGCCTTGAGCTTCTTGAGAGAGGGCGGGTGGAAGTACATCATGTGGCCGGCCTGGTAGAGCGCCAGTCGCACATTGTCGGTCAGGGTGGCGGGCAGGTTGAGGTGGTCGACTGTGTACTGTGCGGCCATGGCGGGTGTAGCCAGGTCGAAGAGGCCATTGCAGATCAAGACGCGCAGGTGGGGGTTGGCGATGAGCGCTCGCCGCAGGTCGGCGCTGGTGCTGGGGAAGCCCATGCGCTCACCCCGGTCCCACTTCCAGGCCTGGTTCACCTTCATGGAGAGGATATTGTATGGCTCGGTGTCCTCCCAGCCCAGGCTGCGCCGCAGGTGGTCGTTGGCGGCGGCGGTGAAGGCGCCCAGGGCTGCATCGTAGCTGGGGTCCCGGGTCATCTCCTGGCCGTAGGGGTCCAGATCGGGGCCGACGAAGCGGCTGTCCAGGCGGCCGACGGTCTGTTCACCTTGTCCCAGCAGGGTGCGCATGAACCAGCCGTACTCGATGCGCAGGCGGCGACGGGCGATCTGGGCGGCGGGGAGGCCGGTGTAGCGAGCCAGGCGCACGGCCAGCTCGTCCCGCCGTGCGCTGTCCAGGCGCGAGCCGAGCAGCAGGGCCGGGGCGTACTCGGCGATGGCGAATTCGCGCACCTCGGCCAGCAGACTGTCCAGATCGGCGACCTTGTCGGGAAGCCGGCCGTGGTACCAGGCGGTCGCGGTGTAGGCCGGCAGGTAGAGGATATGAGGCAGGTCGTTGCCCTGCTCGAAGACGAAGTTCTGGAAGTCGGTGGCCAGGCTGATCAGCACCAGTCCGTTCAGGATGATGCCCTTGTCATTGAGCCATCCGGCCAGCCCCGCTGCCCGTGTGGTGCCGTAGCTCTCGCCGGCCAGCAGCTTGGGCGAGGCCCAGCGCCCGTGTGTGTCCAGCCAGCGCCGGATCAGCTCGCCGACGCTCTCGATGTCGCCGTCGATGTTGTGGAAGTCCGCGGCCTTGGCGTCGCCCTGGGGGCGGCTCAGCCCGGTGCCCACGGGATCGATGAAGACCAGATCGGTCAGGTCCAGCAGGCTGTGGGGGTTGTCCTGGACCGGGTAGGGCGGAGGCGGGGCCGGCAGTGTGTCGGGAATGAGGACCCGGCGCGGACCCAGCGCCCCGTAGTGTAGCCACACTGAGCTGCTACCCGGCCCGCCGTTGAAGCAGAAGGTGACGGGGCGGGTCGCGGGATCGGGATCGCCGTCCAGCACGTGCGAGATCGTGAACAGCGAGGCCCGGTCCTTGCCGTCCTCGCCTTGGATGTTCACGGTGGCGGCGGTGGTGGTGAAGGCCAGGGTCCGCCCACCGATCACCGTGGTCCCGGGTGCGCTGATGCTGCGCTCTTTCCGGGTCTTGTGCTTGACGCTGCTGTCGCTGTCGCTGTCGCTGTCGCCGTCTGTGTCCTTGCGTGGGTCGTCGGGGCTCGCTGTGCTCATGGGCTCTTTCCTTCAGCCCCGCAGGGCCGCGCTGAGGGCGGGATCGAGGTCGCCGCGGGTGGCGGTGACGGCGTAGATGCCGGTGCTCCGCGCGCCACGTAGCTCGACGCAGAGCTGGCGCACTTGTAGTACGACCCCCAGGCCGCGGGGGGCCAGGGCGTCGTCGATCGCCTGGGCAAGCTGGTCGACCAGGCGTTCCTGGAGCTGGGGCCGACGGGCGAGGGCGTCGATGAGCCGGGGGAACCAGCCCAGTCCGGCGATCCGGGCGTCGGGTCGGTAGGCGATGGTCGCGGTGCCGAAGAAGGGCAGCAGGTGATGGGCGCAGACCGAGTAGACCGGCAGCTCGCGCAGCACGATGAGGTCGTGGCTGGTCGTCTGCAGAGGCGTGAGGGCGGGCAGGGGACGAGGGAGCAGCTCGGCCAGGAAGTGGGCCACCAGGTCCGGGGTGCGAGCCATCTCGGGATCGTCCGGGAAGCCCAGGGCGTGCAGCGCCTGGGCGATGTGGGCGGCCGCAGCTTGGCGGTCGGGTGTGGGCCCCTGTGCGTGGCGGTCAGACATCAGGGCTCCTGGATTCGGGGCACGGTAGCAGAGGCTGACCACACCATCGGGATGGGCTATCTCAGCTCGCCCCTCTCGCCATCCAAGGACCCCCCTGTGCCCTGTGCCGGCTACGCCCCCTTCGCCGTCTCTCTGGCCCAGGACGCCGTCCTCGACGCCATCATTGCGCGGGCCACGCCTGGCAGCCTGGCGGTCCTGGACCTGGACGGCTGCCTGTTCGACAACCGTTCGCGCCAGGTCCAGATCATCCACGAGTTCGCCGCGCAGGCCGGTCATCCCGCCCTGTGCCGGGTGGAACGGGCGCACTTCAGCGACTGGTCTCTGTCCCGCGCCCTGCGTGCGGCGGGGGTCGCCGAGGAATTCGTGGCCGCGGTGCGTGACCCACTGCGGAGCTTCTGGGCGGACCGCTTCTTCACCAGCGAGTATGTCGTTCACGACCTGCCCATGCCCGGCGCGGTCCGCCTGGCTCGGGCGGTCCACGCTGCTGGCGCGCATCTCGCCTACCTGACCGGGCGCGACTGCGACATGCACCAGGGCTCGCACCAGGCCCTCTGCCGCTTTTGCTTCCCTGCTCCCGGCCAGGGCGCGACCCTGCTCACCAAGCCCGACCCCCGCATGAAGGACGAAGCCTGGAAGCGGGCCGCCGTGGACTCGCTCTTCGAGTTGGGGCGTCCGGCCATCTTCCTGGACAACGAGCCGGTCAACGCCAACCTCTTCCACCAACTTTGCCCCGACGCGCTGGTCGTCTTCGTCAGCACCGACCACAGCTTCCGGCCGGACCTCCCCGACCCCTCCTTGCCGGCCATTCGGGGCTTCCTGCGGACGTCGGACCAGGCGGCCTGGTGACGGGGGCTTTGGCCGCCGGGCTGTCGGATGGAGCCCCCGTGGAATACCCTGGGTACTCTCAGGGTCGCTGGGGCGCTCGCCGTGGCCTGGCCCCTGTTCCTCTCACTCGCCGGTGTTGCCCATGCCTGCCCTCGCCGCCATCTCCTCGCTGCTGCTGCTCTCGTCCCTGGTGTCTGTGCCGGCCCAGGCCGCGCTTGGCTGGACCCAGCTCTCCACCGCGACCGGGTGGAAGGAATTCAAAACGGCCTCGACCAAGAACGCCGGCTCGGTCCGACTCTCCAATATGACGCTGGACGGCGTCTCCTGTTTCAAGGCTGAAGCCACGATCTCGGGGGTGAGCGCTGAGACCATGTTGGTCGTGTCCGCCGACATCGAGGGCGCCAAGAGCTGGTCCAGCGCGGGGATCAAGGACGCTGTGACCTTGAAGAGAACCGGCTCTACCCTGGATTATTATGAGTACCTCTCCGTGCCCCTGATCAGTGACCGCTTCTGGTTCCTGCACGGCACCTTCGTGCGCGAGGGCACCATGGTGGGTCTGCGCTGGGAGAAGGCCTGGGACGGCGGGGGACCCTACTCCGACACCTACCAGGCCGTCGTCGCGGCCCATCCCGGCGCCATCGAGCCTCCAGTGAACGTCGGCGCATGGCTCTTTGACACCCAGGGCGGTGTCGTCGCCCTGACCTACCTGGTGTGTACGGACAGCGGCGGTTCCATCCCCGTTGGCCTGCAGAACATGGCGACCAAGGGCACGATGCCGGACACGGTCGACGACCTGGTCAAGGAAGCTCGCACGCGCTGATGCGGGCGGCACGGGGCGGGCGGCACGGGGCGGGTCTACAGGGTGCGCTTGACCCTGTCCCCGTCGGTTTCGGTTTCTGGTGAGGTCGAGGGCGGGTCGGTGGTCGCTGCAGTGGGCGCCGCGGCGGGCGCTGCGGTGGGCGCTGCCATGCGCTCGGTGCCTTCGAGTTCGGCGAGGATGGGCGCACAGGCGGCGTCGTACTGTTCGCGAGTCAGCGTGCCCTGGCGCAGGTCATCGGCCAAGGCGTCCAGCCTGGCCTGGGGGGTCCTGGGCGTGGTCGGAGCCGTCTTCGTCGAGAGTTCTTGTTGGAGAGCGCGCAGCCGCGCGGCTTCGTCGGCGCTGGGGGTGCGGCGGCGGGCGCCCACCTTGACGTGCCACATGCCCTTGCCCAGGTTGGTGAGTCGAGAGAAGAAGCTCATCCTGCCTCCGAGTGGGCAAGCTATCTCGTCTACACCTGGACGAGTCCGGCTTCTCGCGCCGCCGCCAGCAACCGGGCCCGCTGCTTGCGACCAACCGGGCAGGCGTCCTGCGCCTCTCGCACGGTGAGGGGAGGTTGCCCGGGGCGGGCCGCGTTCAGCACCTCGCCAAGCCAGGTTCGCGCCTCTTCGTGGGTCTGGACCTCGACCGGACCGTCCACTCCGAACAGC
>JAADHA010000074.1 GCA_013152105.1 Oligoflexia bacterium
CCAAAACCAAAACCGAAACCGGAACCGGCCATCAATGCCGCTTGGCGGCGCCACGCTCAGCAACTCAGCAACTCAGCATGACTGTCAACAGGGAGCGGCTACGACCGCCAGCATCCCGCACCCTCACCGATCCAAGTCATTAAGCGCCCAGTCGTAGTCGATGAAGCGCAGCGAGGTGTCGGCGCCGTTCTTGGCCACCAGCGCCGCCACCTTTGCCGGTCCGTACTTGGCCAACCACTGGGCCTTTGTGGCGGCGATGGGTGACCAGCCGGTGGCGGTGAAGTCTCCACCGTACCAGTTCAGCAGCTTGGTGACGGCCAGGCCCTGGCCGTCGATCCGCAGGTTCTGGGGTCGCGCCAAGGCGTCGCGGGCGGCGGCGGTCAGGCGCGCGTCCAGGTCGCTCCCGACGTAGGGTGTCGCGGCCAGGGGCGGGCAGCCGATGCTGGCGCAGTTGAGCGTGAAGTGCAGACGCGGGTCCTTGAAGATGGGCCGCAGCAGCCCGTGCTCGATCTCGTTGAGGCTGAGCACCTGGCCAGCCAGGGTCCAGCGAGCGGTCTTCCAGGGGTCGGTCAGGTCCCGGATCGAGGCGGGGCGCGTGGGCTGCTCGAGGATGAGGGTCAAGGTGAAGGCGTTGTAGGCGTTGATGAGCAACGCTTCGCGCTCGGCCATCGACAGGGTCGAGAGGTCCGCCGTGCCCAGCGATCCGACATAAGCGGCCAGTGTGGGCTGATCGATGGCGCTGTAGTCGACCCGACCGATGTCCGGGTGAACGGCCGAAGCCAGGACCCGGCCAAAAGCGGTGTGGTCGAAGCGGCCGGTCCCCGGTGGAGCCTGCACGGCCGGCGTGATCGCCCCCTCGGCCAGGTCGGCCTTGGGCGCGCTACAGGCCGAGATCAGCGCGAAGAAGCAGATCAGGAGCAGCCCAGCGGCCCTCACTTCAGGCCCAGGCTGGCGCTGACATCTGCCGCGGTTCGACCCTCCAGGACCAGGCTCAGGTCGCGCTCGATGCGCCTCTGGGCGAAGGGGGCGCTGGCTTCGTCCAGCTTCTTGGTCAGCGCCGCGATGCGCTGCCGATCCGTGCCGGAGAGGGCCTGCTCCAGCTCGGCCGAGATCCCGATGAGCGTGTCGGCCTCGCCTTCTTGGAGCAGCCCCGCGTCGTCGCGCAGCGCCTTGATCAGCGCGGTCCGCACGCCCTCTGCCTCGACCCTGGCTTCGATGAGCAGGCGCTCGTCGAAGTCGGTCTCGGCGTTGTCGATGGCGTCCTCCAGCATCTGTTCGATCTCGCCATCCGACAGCCCGTAGCTGGGCTCGACCTGGATGCTGGAGCGCACGCCGGTCGACTTCTCGGTCGCCGACACGGCCAGGATCCCGTCGGCGTCCACGGTGAACTCGACCTTGACCCGGGGGATCCCGGCGGGCATCGCGGGGATCCCGGCCAACTTGAAGCGGCCCAGGCTGCGGTTGTCCTTGACCATCTCGCGCTCACCCTGGACGACGTGGATGTCGACGGCGGTCTGGCCGTCGACATGGGTCGTGAAGGTCTGGCTGGCGGTGGCCGGGATCGTGCTGACCCGCGGAATGATGCGCTCGACCACCCCGCCCATGGTCTCGATCCCCAGGGAGAGGGGCAGGATGTCCAGCAGCAGCAGATCGTCGGTGAGCTGGCTGGCCCCCGAGAGGATGTCGGCCTGCATGGCAGCGCCGATGGCGACGACCTGGTCGGGGTCGATATCGGCGTGCGGCTGCTTTCCGTTGAACAGGTCCAGTACGAAGGCCCGGACCAGGGGCACGCGAGTCGAGCCGCCGACCAGCACGACCTGGTCGATGTCGTCGGGGCGCAGCTTGGCATCGTCCAGGGCGCGCTGCACGCTGCGCCGGGTGCGCTCCACGATCGGCCGGATAATGTCGTCAAATTGCGCGCGCGACAGGTCCACCGCGTAGGGCTGATCACGCAAGTCAAAGGCGATGGTGGCCGCTTCGCCGTCGCTGAGGGTGCGCTTGGCGGCTTCACAGGCCCGGACCAGGGTGCGCCACTCGATCCCCGAGAGTTCGCCCAGCTTCAGGGTCTGCTGCACGACGCGGGCCACGGCTTGGTCGAAGTCATCGCCACCGAGTTGGGTGTCACCGGACGTCGACAGCACCTGGAAGATGCCCTCGTCCAATTCCAGCAGGGAGATGTCAAAGGTGCCGCCGCCCAGGTCGTAGACGACCACGGTCTGGCCTTCCACGCCCTGCTGCAGACCGTAGGCGATCGCCGCGGCGGTCGGTTCGTTGAGCAGCCTGAGCACGTCGATCTTGGCCAGCCGAGCCGCGTCGCGGGTGGCCTGGCGCTGCGCATCGTCGAAGTAGGCCGGCACCGTGATGACCACGCCGCCGGGGCGGGTCAGCAGGACATCCCCGGCCTGCTGCCACAGCTCGCGCAGGATCATCGCCGAGAGCTCGACCGGGGTGAACTCCAGGTCGCCGTGGCGAAAACGCACGACCCGACCATCGCCCTCTACGAGCTGGTAGCCAAAGGCCCGGGCTTCGTCGGCCACCTCGGCCCGGCTGCGCCCCATGAAGCGCTTGAAGCTGGTGAAGGTGAGGCCATTGTCGAGATGGGCGCGGGAGAGGGCGGCGTGACCGACCGCGAAGGCGTCGCCTTCAAAGCGAACTGCGCTGGGGAGCAGGGCTTGGCCGTCCTCGTCGAGCAGGCAACGCGCCTTACCATCAAGAACCGCGGCCACCAGCGAGTGGGTGGTGCCGAGGTCGATGCCGATGTTCTTGCTCATGGTTTCCTGTGCGGGGTCAGCCCGCGGATGCGAGGTTGTCGAGGTACTTCATGCGGGGCCGTCGGGAGGGGCCTGTCGGTCGCCGGCTTCCCAGGCGTGCAACCGAGCGTCCAGGTCGGTCATGGCCTGGTCGCGCAAGGCCCGAGCCTGGGCGGCTACGCCATCTGGATCATCGTCGAGCTGCACTTGGAGTTCGAAGACGGTCTCCAGGAAGTCCAGGTCCAGGGGCGGTCCCCCCTCGTCCCGAGGCCGCGCCCGCCCGGTGGCCAGATACCAGCCGCGAGCGACCGGATCGCGCAATGCGCGCCTGGCGCTGTTGATGGCCGCGGTCCACTGCAGGCTCATGCGACGTTGCACCGCGCTCTTGCCGGCGAAGCGGTCAGGGTGGACCAGCCGGCTGCGGGCCCGCCAGGCCCGATCGACGTCCTTGGGCGTCAGGGTCCAACACCGATCCAGGCCCAGCACGGCGAAGTGGTCGGGGTCGACCGGCGGCGGCTGGATGGTGCCGCAGCTCGGGCACACCGGTCCCCCGACCCGCTCGTGACAACGCCAACAGCTTGCTACCTTGCCAGTCATCGCATCTTCACAGGGTGAACGAGTCTCCGCAGGAACAGGAACGGCTGGCCAGCGGGTTCTTGAACTCAAAGCCGCTGTGCATCATGCCCTTCTTGTAGTCCAGCTCGGAGCCGTTGATGAACAGGTAGCTTTTGCGATCGACGGCCAGGATGATCTTGCCGTCTTCGGTGTCGAACTCGAACAGCTTGTCCTTGGGCTGGGGTTCTGGAACCAGGTCCAGGTAGTACTCCAGGCCCGAGCAGCCACCGCCTCGGACACCCACGCGCAGCACCGCGCTGTCTGATTGGCGCCGCTTCTTGACGGAAGTGATCCGCTTGATGGCGGCCTCGGACATGGTGACAGCCATGACGACTCTCCAGGCAGGGGCCACGCTGCTATCAAGCGCTGGCCCCAAGGTTGGTTGATCAGATGTCCTGGCCGGACTTCTTCTTGCGGTAGTCCGCGATGGCCGCCTTGATCGCGTCCTCGGCCAGCACCGAGCAGTGGATCTTGACCGGCGGCAAGGACAGCTCGGCTGCGATGTCGGCGTTCTTGATCTTGGCGGCCTCGTCGATGCTCTTGCCCTTGACCATGGTCGTGACCAGCGACGAGCTGGCGATGGCCGAGCCGCAGCCGAAGGTCTTGAACTTGGCGTCCAGGATCACGCCATCGTCGTCGATCTTGAGCTGGAGCTTCATGACATCCCCACAGGCCGGTGCGCCGACCAGCCCCGTGCCGACCTGGGGATCAGCCTTGTCCAGGCTGCCCACATTCTGGGGGTTTTCGTAGTGGTTGAGGAGGGTGTCGCTGTAAGCCATGGGGTCCTCGAAGGAGGTGATGTGGTGAGATCCCGGGATCAGTGCGGGATCAGTGCGCCGCCCACTGGATGGACTTGATGTCGATGCCGTCCTTGACCATCTCGTAGAGTGGGCTCATGTCCCTGAGCCAGCGGACCTTTTCGGTGACCAGATCGATGGCGTAGTCGATCTCTTCTTCGGTGGTGAAGCGGCCCAGACCAAAGCGGATCGAGGTGTGGGCCAGCTCGGCCTCGACCCCCAGGGCACGCAGCACATAGCTGGGCTCCAGGCTGGCCGAGGTGCAGGCGCTGCCCGAGGAGACCGCGATGTCCTTGATCGCCATCATCATCCCCTCGCCCTCGACAAAGGCGAAGCTGACGTTGAGGTTGTTGGGCAGGCGGTGTTCCCAGGACCCGTTGAGGTACAGCTCGTCCAGGTTTTCCTGGAGGCCGGCCCACAGCTTGTCGCGCAGGCGCTTGACCTCGAGGATCTTGCCCGTGTCCAGGTCTTCCTTGGCGTAGACCGCGGCCTTGCCCATGCCGACGATCTGGTGAACCGGCAAGGTGCCCGATCGCATTCCGCGTTCCTGGCCCCCGCCGTCGATGATCGGCTGCAGGCGGACGCGCGGACGACCGCGGCGAACATAGAGCGCACCGATACCCTTGGGACCGTACATCTTGTGGGCGGACATGCTGAGCAGGTCGACCTTGAGGGCCTTGACATCGACCGGGATCTTGCCGCAAGCCTGCACCGCGTCGCAGTGGAAGATGATGCCGTGCTGCTGGCAGATGGCGCCGATCTCGGCGATCGGCTGGATGACGCCGATCTCGTTGTTGGCCATCATCACGCTGACCAGGATGGTGTCGTCCCGAATGGCCGCCTTGAGTACGTCGAGGTCCAACAGTCCGTCGGCCTGGACCGGTAGGTACGTGAACTCGAAGCCTTCGCGTTCGAGCGCGTGGCAGGAGTCGAGCACCGCCTTGTGCTCGGTCTGCACCGTGATGATGTGCTTGCCCTTTCGGGCGTAGTAGTGGGCGGCCCCCTTGATCGCGAGGTTGTTGGACTCGGTCGCGCCGCTGGTCCAGATGATCTCCTTGGCCGAGGCACCGATCAGCGCGCCGAGCTCTTCTCGGGCGATGGTCACCGCTTCAGAAGCCGCCCAGCCGAAGCTGTGATTACGGCTGCCGGCGTTGCCAAAGACGTCGGTCAGGTAGGGCAGCATCGCCTGAACGACGCGGGGGTCCGTCGGGGTAGTGGCCTGGTTATCCAGGTAGATAGGCAGCTTGATGGACATACGAGTCCTCGGTTTTCGGCGGCGAGGCCGGCCGTTGGAGGGAGAGTTCAGGCGGGTTCCTGGACGGCCGCGACCATCGACGGCACGGCCTGTCCGGCGTGGGCATTCGTGTCACAGGCCGGGCAGGCCGAGACGGGCGTCAGGTCCGCGCAAGACCGGCAGGTATGAAGGTAGGTCAGGCTGTCGCGCAGGTCCGCTTCGAGGGCCTGGAGGCGAGCGATGGCGGCGTGCGTTTCCGCCAGCTTGCCCCGGTAGAAGGCACGCAGGGCGTCCATGGCGGCAGGGCCGTGGTCGTGGTCCTGGAGGTCGGCCAGGAAGACGGCGGCGTCCTTGAGCGAGAAGCCCAGTTCTTGCAAGCGGTCGATCCACTGGACCCGCAGGACCGAGCGTTCATCATAGAGCCGGAAGCCGCCTTTGCTGCGAGTGGCCGGGTGCAACAGGCCCAGCTCTTCGTAGAGGTGCAGCGCCCGAACGGTCTTGCCGGTCTTCTCGGCGAGCTGTCCGACCCGCCACAGGTCGCCGTTGCGGACGCGCTGGGCGGCGGCACGGATGGCATCGGCTGCGGGGGAAGCGGCTGCGGGGGAAGTGGCGCTCACGAGTCCTCTCTGGCGGTAAGCTCACCCTAACGTAAGGGTTTGGCGCCAGATGTCAACTTGCAGCCATCCACCCGGTACAGCCCGACCACCACCGGCGTGGTGAGCCAGTCCAGGTCCAGGTCGGTCAGCTCGGGCAGGGTCGTGACGGCCCAGGGCGTCAAGGTGCAACGCTCGTCGAGCTGAAGACAGGGGTTGATGGACCGGTCATTGTCGAGGTGGCGGCTGGGGAGGGTCGCGATGCGACAGGTGAGGCCCACCCAGGCGAACACGTCCGAGGTGGGACCCGGGTCGGCAAGAAAGGTGCTCATGGGCTGCCAGTTGGGGGTCGGGTCACCGCCCTGGCGGTCGAGCAAGGCACCGACCTGGGCGAACTTCGCGGCGTGAACCTCGTGGTCGGCGAAGAGCACGGTCGCACTTGGCGGGAGCCTGGCGAGCGCACCAGGGAGAAAGGCCCAGGCCGCCATGCCCGCCCAGATCTCGCGGATGAAGACCACGTGGGCCGGAGCCGACAGGGCGACGGCGATGGGGGCCAGGACGCGCCACCGCGGCAGGCAGGCGACCCCGATCCCGGCCAGCAGCAAGAGCGGCGCCTGGCCAGGCAGTTGCAGACGCCAGGCGTCCATCAGCGGGTAGGCCTTGGGCAGGATCGGGAGGAGGGTCAGGGCCCACCAGGACAGCGCCAGCAGCAGAGGCCAACGCCGCCGGGAGCGGCCCAGCCACACCCCAAGCCCGGCCAGCAGCGGCAGGATCGCGGGCGTGGTCCGCAGGTCCAAGAAGGTCTGGAAGGGGCCGGCCCGCTGCTCGAGTGGAGTCCAGTGCGGCAGCACCAGGCTCAGCCACAATCGGCGAGTCAGGAAGGAGCGGGCTTGGATGGGTCCGTTTGCCATCGGCAGGGCCAGGTCGGAGAGGCGCCAACCGACCAGCCCGAGCACGAGCAGGACCGCGGCCAGGCCCAGGCCCGCCGTCCGTCTCTGCTGCTGCCCGATCGCCCGCCAGGAGCCGGCAAGCAGCAGACCCACGGGCAGGGCGCAGAAGGGCAAGGCTTCAGGCCGCAGGTGGACCGCGAAGCCAGTGGCCAGTGAGGCCACCGCCGCCAGCAGGCCCGCGGGCCGGAGCAGAAAGGCCACCGCCGCCAACAGGCCCAGCAGCTCGAAGCTGGCCAGGGGCACATGGGCCACCTCTGAGCCCGCGAGCCGCAAGGCGATCGGCAGCAGCGCCAGACCCAGACCCGCAGTCAAGGCACCCATGCGTTCGCGCAGGCACAGCCAGGACAAGGCCCATAGCAGGGGCGGCGCCAGCGCCGAGAGGACCAGGTGGGTCGCAAACAAGGCGGCCGGATCGTAGCCGGAGAGCCACTGGATCGGTGCATGGAGCGCGGTGTAGCCATCACCGTAGAGGGGGTGGCTGCCGTTGATCCCCCACGCCTGGACGACGCGCTCGTAGCCCGCGTCGGGGGCGATCTGCAGTCCCCGCGGAGACAGCAAGAGCCGAGCCAGCAGCCCGAACACGGCGATCCCCAGCCCATCCCACCAAGGCGCCTCTGCCAGCATCCGGCGCGCCCTGGGGATGGCCGCGAGCACGCACAGCCCGAGCGCCAGCAGCACCGCCTGCAAGGGCCTCCAGGGACGCGTGCCCGGTCCAGGCAGCAGCACCGCGATCCGGTCGTCACCGCCCGCTCGCTCGACCGGTGGGGGCTGTGGGGTCGAAGACTGCGTCGGGTCCACACGAACCACGCCGATGGGCAGGTCAGCCCCGCGCTCCTCCAGACGCGCGCAGAGCGCGTTCGTCGCCGGCTGGGACTCGGCCTGGTGCTGTCCCTGTACCAGCTCCAAGCGGGGGTAGACCGCCAACTTGTGGGCCACGCAGGCCGGCGAGCTGTGGGGATGGACGACCGTCACCTCCAGGGGCAGCGCCACACCGCTGGGCAGGCGCACCGTGATCCGCTCGAACTCCGGGTGCTGCTGAATGCGCGTGACCGGCGCGTCACCCAGCATTTCGCCCAGGCTCGCCAGGCGACCGACCTCCACGTCGACCGGCTCGGCCGCCTGCGCGCTCAGCGCCAGGGTCAGCAGCAGGAAGCCGAGAACGAGAAGTGAGAGGGAGAGGCGAGGCACGGCCGCAGCGTAGCGGGGGCGGCACGGGCGCGCGATCAGGCGCATGGCGCTATCCTCTTGAGGTGCCCCTCCTCCACACCTGTCCGCTCTGCGAAGCCCTCTGTGGGATCGAGATCGACCACGACTCGAACGGCCGCTTGACGGTGCGTGGCGACCCGCAGGACCCGCTCTCACGGGGCCACATCTGCCCCAAGGCCGCCGCACTCCCCGACCTCCAGGACGACCCGGACCGTGTGCGAGCACCCCTCCGCCGTCAGGGCTCGGGCTGGATTTCGGTGAGCTGGGACTCCGCCATGACCCAGCTCGCCGAGCGAATCCATCGCGCACAGCGGGACTTTGGCCAAAATGCCCTGGGCGTCTACATCGGCAGCCCCAATGTCCACCACTATGACAACCTGCTGGCCTTGCTGGTCATGGGCCGCGTATTCCAGACCCACAATCGCTTCTCGGCCAGCTCGGTCGACCAGTTGCCCCAGTTGTTCAGCCAGTGGGCGATGCTGGGCAACCAGTCGCTGTTCCCGGTGCCCGACCTGGACCGGACCGATCACCTGCTGATCCTGGGAGCGAACCCAGCGGTCAGCAACGGCAGCATCATGACGGCACCGGGCGTGATGAAGCGCCTGGCCGCGATCCGATCTCGCGGAGGCTGTGTTGTGGTGGTGGATCCCCGGCGGACCCGCACGGCACAGGCGGCGGACCGCCACGTACCCTTGCGACCGGGGACGGACCCGCTCTTGCTGCTGGCCATGGTCCACGTGATCTTCGCCGAGGGGCGGGTGGACGATGGCGCCTGGCGAAGCTTTTGCGATGGACTGGATCGCCTGGAAGCGGCGGCCGCACCCTGGACACCCCAGCGGGTGGCGACGCTGACCGGCATCGCACCCGACCAGATCCGCCGCCTGGCGGTCGAGCTGGTGGACGCCCCGCGCGCGGCGCTGTACTGCCGAGTCGGTTCCTGCACCCAGCGCTTCGGCGGTCTGTCCACGTGGCTGGCGCTGGCCCTCAACATCATCACCGGCAACCTGGACCGGCCGGGCGGAATGATGTTCACGACGCCAGCGGCGGACATGCCGGCGCTCGCGGCGCGCTTCGGTTGGCTGGGCCACACCGGGGCTTGGCGCTCGCGAGCCGCGGGCCTGCCCGAGTTTGGAGATGAGCTGCCGGCCTGCGCCATGGCCAGTGAGCTGGAGCTTCCCGGCGAAGACCAGGTCAAGGTCCTGCTGACCGTCGCGGGAAACCCCGTGCTGTCGACGCCGAACGGGACTCGCCTGGCACGGGCCCTCGATGGCCTGGACTTCATGGCCAGCCTGGACCTCTACATCAACGAGACAAGCTCCCATGCAAACCTGATCCTGCCGCCGCCCCCGCCGCTGTCTCGCGACCACTACGGCCTGGTCTTCCACACCCTGGCGGTCCACAACACGGCCCGCTACACCAAGGCCCCCTTGGAACGGCCCCCGCGGACCCGCCGAGAGTGGGACGTGCTGCTGGACCTGGGCGCGCGCCTGCTGCGCCATCGCGGCGGGGTCGTCAACAGTGCCCAGAGCGTGGCGATGACCAAGTTGCGCGGCGCGGGACCGGCGCGGGTGCTGGACATGGCGCTGCGGGTGGGTCCCCATGCCCTGTCTCTGTCCCGCTTGCAGGCGACACCCCACGGCGTCGACCTCGGCCCCCTCAGCCCATGCTTGCCGGGCCGCCTGCCACGGGGTCGGATCGACCTGGCCCCGGACCTGCTGGTGGGTGACCTCAGGCGGCTGAAAGTTGCGGTCGATGATGGTTCCCTGGCGCCCACCGACCGACTGCTGCTGGTCGGCCGCAGAGACCTGCGCAGCAACAACTCGTGGATGCACAACAGCGCGCGCCTGATGAAGGGCCGATCCCGTTGCACGCTGCTGGTGAATCCACAGGACGCGCGCGCCATGGGCCTGGTCGAGGGCGGCCTGGCCTGGGTCCGTTCGGCGGTCGGACAGGTCCAGGTACCGGTCCAGGTCGATCCCGACATCATGCCCGGCGTCGTCAGCCTGCCCCACGGCTTCGGGCACGGACGGGAGGGCAGCCGACAGTCAGTCGCGGCAGCCCATGCCGGCGTCAGCGCCAACGATCTCACCGACCCGGCGGTCGTCGACGAGCTGACAGGGAACGCCGTGTTCAACGGGGTTCCCGTGACCGTACAGGCTGTCGAGATCCAGCCCGCGAGCAGGGATGAAGCATGACCACCCGACCGCCCCCGGATAGCAGGCGCCTCCATCGCACCTGGACCACTCGTGCCCGACCGCTCGCCCCATCGCCCTGCCCTGCTGCGGACTCCGCGCCGCTTTCCGCACGATCCAGCGCCCGAGACCTTCGACGCGCTCGAGGAGCGCTACCTCCAAGACCTGGTGAATTTCCGCACGGTTCACAACCACGCACTGGCGCACGACCAGGTGTCGCTCATTGGCGACTTTGCACCCCTGGCGCTGGGCTTG
>JAADHA010000581.1:0-393 GCA_013152105.1 Oligoflexia bacterium
GGAATTAGCGAAGCCGGAACCAGCGAAGCCCGTCGTCGCAGAGCCGGAACCGGCGAAGCCCGTCGTCGCAGAGCCTGAACCAGCGAAGCCCGTCGTCGCAGAGCCAGAACAGGCGCCCGATGTCGAAGTTCCCGCAGCGCCTCCCGCAGCGCCTCCCGCAGCACCTCCCGCAACGCCCATCGCCGCCCGAGTTGAGCCCCCAGCGGCAGAACCCCCAGCGGCAGAGCCCCTGGCAACAAGTGCCCCAGCGACAGAGCCCGTCACCACGCCACCGCCGGCAGAGCCCGCGCCGGAAGTAGCCCCGGTAGCGGCGCTGGTCCTGACCGGCACATGGACCGGTACCGCCAATGAAAAACCGCTCACCATCAAGATCACGTCTCAAGACGGCGAGCG
>JAADHA010000581.1:428-8286 GCA_013152105.1 Oligoflexia bacterium
TCGCCCGCATCACGGGCACGGTCACCACGGACAGCCACCGTCTCAGTTTTCACGAGGAAGGGGGCGCCGATATTTCCTTCACCGGGGTCGTCCGCGGTACCGGGATGATGGGCACCTACGGGCGCAGTGGCCAGAGCGCATCCCTGTCCTGGTCAGCCCGCCGCCAGTGAGGGGCTGGGCCTGCACGGCCGGGTCTCAGGGTTGGTCGAGCTCGATGCGGTCGAGGCGAACCCGCAAGCGATCTGCCCAAGCGGCGTCGGTCTTGGCGAGGCTGTCCAAGGCTTGCTGGACCTGCTGGCTGTCGCCTTCCCAGGCCCCGGCTTCCGCCAGGAGCGCCCACCCATCGGGGGCGACTTCGCTGTTCGGGTAGGTGTGAATCAAGCCGCCGGCCCGCCCCTGCACGGCGGGCCAGGCGCGACGGCGCTGGTAGAAACGCGCGATGAGCAGTTCTTTTCTGGCCAGACGCCCGCGGCACTCGCGATAGTGCTCGCTGACTTCATCGCGGTATTCGCTGGTTGGAAAGCGTGAGTCGAAGGCAGCCCAGGTGTTGACGGCCTGGCGCGTCCAGGTCTGGTCCCGAGCGGCATCCCGAGGCGCCTTGCGGTAGAGGCTCAGGCCGATCCGGTAGACGACGTAGTCGATGTCTTCGTTTCGGGGGTGCAGCCGCATGAAGTCTTCGTAGGCCAGGCGAGCCTGATCCCACTCGCTCTGACGGTAGTAGACATCAGCCACGGCCAGTTCGGCCTTGAGCGCCAGCTGATCATCCCGGTGAAAGTTACGAATCCGGTTGAAGGTCTCCAGCGCCTTGACGTAGTAGCCCCGCTTGAGGTAGCGCAGACCCTGCTCATATTGTTGCTGAACCGGGATTTCCTTGGCCCCACTGCGCGCGGCCTGGGCCGGGTGGGCTGCCAGGACCATCGCCAGGACCATCGCCACGAGCAGCACCCGCAGACGCAAGGCGGATCCAGTAACGGAACGAATAGTGGTCATCGCACCGACTCTAGCCTCTCGTGGCCCCGGCCACCACATTGCACCCCAACATTGGGCAACAGCCCTTGCCGTGCTCAGCGTCGTGAATATCCCCTCGGGCGTGAACCTCATCCCATCCTCCGCCCATCGGCCATCTCTGTTGGCCGGAGCCCTCCTCGGCCTGATCGCCAGTGTGGTGGGCGCCGCCATCGCCAGCCTGCCAAGGGACAGCCCGCCCAGCACCGCTGTCGCCCAGACGGTCCCGCTCTCCACGGCCTCGTCAACCGACGCTGCCAACCCGAATCTGGCCGACGACCAGGTCGCCGCTGTCCAGCCGGCCGCCGACCCGGTACGGCGCACACCGGTGGTCGAAGCTGTTGAACGGGTGGCTCCAGCGGTGGTCTCCATCACGACCGAGGTCCCAGTCAACGACCCCTTCCGACGCGCCTGGGGCGGTCAACGGAGCACGGTCACCCAGGGCTCGGGCGTGGTGATCGAGTCCGACGGCGTCGTGCTGACCAACGCCCACGTCGTGTCCGGAGCCAGCCGGATCCTGGCGACCTTCAGCGACGGCAGCGACTACGAAGCGGACATCCTGGGCATCGACCAGGAGCTGGACCTCGCCGTCCTGCGGCTGCGCGGCGCCCCTGAACTGACCGCGGTCCCCATCGGCTCTTCGGCGGACCTGATGCTGGGTGAGCCAACCATCGCGATCGGAAACCCATTCGGCCTGGGTCTCACGGTGACCACCGGCGTGATCAGCGCGACCCGCCGCCCGCTGGAGACAGACCAGCGGGTCTACCAGGACTTCCTCCAGACCGACGCCAGCATCAACCCCGGCAACTCCGGCGGGCCACTGCTCAACGCTCACGGGCGTCTGATCGGCATCAACACGGCGATCCGCCCCGACGCAGAAGGCATCGGCTTCGCGATCCCCGTCGACCGCGCCATCAAGGTCGCCACCGATCTCTCCACCTACGGCCAGGTCCGTATTCCCTGGCTGGGTGTCGACCTGGACGATGTGTACCTGTCGGAATTGGACCGGGAAGCCGGGCGGACCGGGCGCTCCAGCAGTCGGACCGCGGCCAGGGTGGTCCGCGTTCACGACGAAGACGGGGCCGCCGGGGCGGGGCTGAAAAGGGGGGACGTCATCGTCGCGGTCGAGGGCCACGCCGTGCAGGGCCGCGCCGATCTCAACGCCTTCCTGGCTGGCTTCAACACCGGCTCTGCCGTGCAGCTCACCGTGCGCCGTTCGTCCCCCAGTGGCGGGCGAGAGCTGACCATCGCCGTGGCCGCCCGGACGCTGCCCGACAGCGTGATCGACGACAGCCTGAGCCGTGTGCTCGGCATCGCACTCAGCGATGGCGAAGCCCGAGGCGGCGCACCGATCAGCGCTGTGGCTCCCGGCGGTGCCTTTGCAAAAGTCGGTGGAAAACCTGGCGACGCCATCGCCGCCATCAACGGGCAGGCCATCCACAGCGCCGCCGACCTCCGCACCGCGATCGCCACGGCCAAGAGCGCCCACCGAGACAGCGCCCTCATCACCGTCCGACGGGGCAACAGCCTGTCGCGGATCACGCTACCCCTGTAGACCTCTCCTCCCCGGAATCACCATGAGCGCCCCTGACTCCTCCGCATTTGCGTCCCGCGATGCCGACAAGCTGCCGGTCAACTTCGCCCAGTTCATGGTCTCCCTGGGTAGCTCTGCGCTGGTACACCTCGGAGAGCTGGCGGACCCAGTCACCGGCAAGACCACTGTCAACCTCTCCCTGGCCCACCACACCATCGGCGTGCTCGAGCTGCTCAGGCTGAAGACCGTGGGCAACCTCGACGACGACGAATCCAAACTCATCGACGCACTGCTCTCCGATCTTCACCGGAAGTACCTGGGCGCATCGCAGAGCTGACGCGTTTCGGGCGCCAGCCCCCACCGTCTTCATGGCAAAGCCGAGATCAGCGCGATTGCGGCTTTGACAGTCGCGAGGGGCGCGGCTACGGTGCCGCTTCGGAGAGGGTCCCGAACGCCGGGCCTCGACGCAACTGGCCCCGCCGTCGCGTGGGCTAAAATGTTCAGCCCCGCATCGTCGGGGACCCCTGGAGGAGAACAACATGAAGCGCATCGCGTGGATCATTCCCGGCCTGGCCCTCACCACTGTCGTCGCCTGCAACGGCAACAAGCCGGACGACACCGGGGCTGGCCTCACTGACAACACAGGCAACACCGGTACCTGCAGTGTCGAAGTCAACAACACGACCCCGGCCGACGGTGACGCCAGCGCCTACTACCGCAGCACCATCGAATTCGAGCTCTCCGAGCCCGACCCGAACGGCACGCCGACCATCACCGTCGCTGATGGCGCCGGCACCGCGGTCGCGGGCAGCTCGACCCTGAACGATGACGCCGATGTCGTCATCTTCACCCCCGACGTACCCCTTGACGCCGCCACGTCCTACACCGCGACCCTGGACTACTGTGCTGGCAGCCCCAGCATCACCTTCACCACCAGCTCGCTGGGTGGATCCCTGGACGCTGATGTCATTGGCAATGCCTATGTCATCGACCTCGACGGTGCGGACTTCGTCGAACCCGCTGGCATCGCGGACCTGCTGCTGGGTCAGCTCAACAACAGCATCCTGCTGGGCGTCACGGCCACCAGCCCCGACCTCGAGATGATCGGCGCCATCAGCGTTGAAGGCTCCACCGACCAGGACCTCTGCAACGAGTCCATCCCCTTCCCGGCGGCCGACTTCAGCAACTCGCCCTACTTCGAGATGGGCCCCGCGGACACCACCATCTCGATGGCCGGCTTCGACGTCGAGATCCTGCAGCTCTCCATCACGGGCACCTTCGCCTCGGATGGCAGCTACATCGGTGGTGCCACCTTGGGCGGAGAGCTCGACGCTCGGCTGCTGGCCCCGCTGGTCGGTGACCTGCTCGGCACCAAGGACCCCGACGTGCTCTGCCAGACCGTGGCCGGCTTCGGCGTGAGCTGTCAGACCTGCTCGTCGGACGGCGAGCCCTACTGCCTGGCAATCTACGTCCGCGACATCACCGCGGATTCGCTTGGCACCAGTCTGGTCGAGCGCACCGCCAAGGACATCGCGGCCGACAAGACCTGCAAGAAGTAGTGCAGTGACGGCGCAGGCCGCACCACGCTGAGACCAAGGCCGACCTCCCACACTGGGGGTCGGCCTTGTTACTCCTGCATCTCTCTCGGAGTTGTGATGAACACCGTCCTCGTCCTGTTGACGCTGGCCGCCTGCAAGGGCAACGGTGCCGGCGACACCGCCGCCAGCACCTGCACCGCTCCCACCCTGACCGACACCTGGCCGGCCGACGGCGCCGACCCGGTCAGCCGCTCCGCATCGATCCTGGTCGACTTCGACGGCACGCTTCCAAGCGACGCCGTCACGATGACCGTGACGGAAGACGGCAGCGCGGTCAGTGGCACGGTCGACCTCACCGATCAGGTCCTACGCTGGACCCCCGACGCCGAGCTCGCGGCCCAGACCGCGGTGAGCTGGTCCCTCGACGCCTGTGGCGCCACCGCCAGCGGATCCTTCACCACCGGCGACCAGGGCACCCTGCTGTCCGCCGACGACCTCCAGGACGCTACCTTCAGCCTGGACCTGGACAACGCCACCTGGGTCGAACCCGCCGGGGGCGACGTGATCTTCGGGCAGCTCTTCGGGGGCATGCTGCTGCTGGGGGTCCAAGATGTCAGCGACGACCAGATCGACCTCATCGGTGGTGGCGCCGAGGTTCTGGACGACGGCACGGTGCAGCAGGATCCCTGCATCCCCACCTTTGACTTCGATGCCAGCAGCTTCGCCAACAACCCCTACATGCAGGTCGGTCCAACGACGCTGGAGCTTGACTTCCAGGGCATCGCCGTCCCGATCACCGATGTGACCCTGTCCGGCGCCTTCTTGCCCGCAGGCGACGGCATCACGGGCGGGGCCATGGGTGCCGAGATCGACGCGCGCGACGTCGCCACCTCGGTCGGCATGAGCGCAGACCAGCTCTGTGAATTCATCGAGAGCTACACAGGTGTGGCTTGCGTTGCCTGCACCACGGACGGCGTGGAGAACTGCATCGGCCTGCAGATCGAGGACATCGAGGGCAACCGCCTGGCCTCCCTGCACGTCGCACCCAATCCCAACCCGCAAGAATGCACCACCGACACCGGCGGCGGATCCTGAAGAAGCGCCCTTAGTAGGTCCCGTACAGGTTGCTGACAGGCCAGTCGTACAGGAAGTCGCCCGTCTGGTCGTCCCAGGACGCATCGGCGTAGGTGCCATACCAGCCATAGCCATCGTAATAGTAGGCCAGGGTCCCGTACTTCTTGCCCTGGATGTAGCCGTAGCTGAAGGTTGCCCCGTCATAGCTGCTGGCACCGCTGCTGCTGGCGTCGCTGACCGCGCAGCCAGCGCTGGCCTGTGAGTTCGATGTCTGCAAGGTGAAGGACCAGTCACAGTCCTTGCAGGGCGAGATCCCCAGGTCCACCACCGCGACATCGGACAGGATGCTGCACCAGGAGTCGCCAGCGATGGACTCGAAGTAGATCTCTTCGGTGCCTTCATAGGTGAAGTCCGGCCCGACACTCTGCACGGTCGCCGATCCGCGGACACCAGCCACACCCGTCGCGCTTGCCGTGCCGGTGTCCGAACCCGTGTCCGATCCAGAGTCGCCCTGGGCCTGCAGAGGCACTTCGTCGGGCCCGGGGCCGCCCTTGCCACAGGCCAGGATGGAGGTCGCGATCAGAGCGATAGGGAGCATCATCAGGACTCCGTTGGGTTGACACCCGGTTTGTGGACCATAGCGCACGACGCCAGGTCACGCCCAGGGCCGTCCGGCAGGACCAGGCCACAGGCATCAAGGGCTGCTGCATAATCCGCGGGGGGCGGTGTGCAAAACGACAGCCACTCACCGCTGGTGGGATGGCGGAAGCCAAGGTGCCAGGCATGCAGAAGCTGATGGTCAAGCTGATCCATCACGGCGCGCAGGGGCAGCGGGTAGACGCAGCGGGCGCGGTAGACCGGGTCGCCCAGCAAGGGGTGTCCCAGACTGCTGAGGTGAACGCGAACCTGGTGCGTGCGCCCGGTCTCGAGGCGACACTCGACCAAGCTGAAGACGCCCCCCTGCCGGGCCCCAGGGATCGGAAGCCTGGCCACCCCGCGCACCGACCAGTGGGTCACGGCCGCCCTGCCGCCGGACTGCACCACCGCGAAGCGCTTTCGGTCCCGCGGGTGCCTGCCCAGGCGGGCCTCGATCCGACCCGATGCCGCCGGAAGCTGCCCCTTGACCAAGGCCAGGTAGCGGCGGTCGATGTCGTGGGCCGCGAAGTCCGCCGCCAGTCGCGTAAGCGCCCGGGGAGTGCGCGCCACCACCATGACCCCGCTGGTGCCCTTGTCCAGGCGATGCACGATGCCGGGTCGGGCTGGATCTGGCGCACCCGCGTCCTGCACGGCGTCGAGGTAGTGCAGCAGGGCATTGACCAGGGTGCCACGGGGGTGCCCCTTGGCCGGATGGACGACCAGCCCGGCCGGCTTGTCGACCACGATGATGTCGTCATCGCGGTAGCACAGGTCGAGGGGGATGGCGTCTCGCACCAGGGTCGAGGGCGGAGGCGGAGGCACGATCACGTCGACCTGCTGACCCCCGCCAAGGGACAGGCTGACCTTGACCCTTGCCCCATCCACGGTCACCTGACCGGATCGAACCAGGCCCTGGATCCGGCTGCGTGACAGGGGCAGGACCGACGCAAGCCAGCGGTCCAGACGCCCCGCCCCTGGGGGCACGAGGAGATGGAAGTGCTGTGCCTTCGACGCAGCAGCATCGCAAGAACCGGTCACGCGATCCCCCGGGATGGGCTCAGCCCCGCTGACGCTGAAAGAGCGCCATATAGCCCCCAACCACGTCGCGGTCGGACAGCTCGAGGACCGAGACCAGGAGCTTGACGTAGCCCCGCACGAAGGTGGCCGCGGGGAGCTGGTCGTAGGCGTTGGACTCGATCGCTTCGAGGTAGCGGTTCGAGATCCGCGTGGCGCGAGAGAGATCGTCCAGCTTCAGGTTCCGCTGTTCTCGCACAGCCCGCAAGAAGCGCCCGTCGTAGCCAAAGTCGCGAGCCAGGCGATCGAGCGGGTCGACCGGCGTCTGGTCGAGCGAGATGCCCGCGTCGGTTCCCGACAGGTCGGCCAGGAGCTCTTCGAGCGGGTCGAATTGGACCGGGGCATGACCCAGAACCGGCACCACAGCAGAGTCATCGCCATCTGCAAGACCGCCATCGGCCCGCTGGGCTTCATCGGTCCGTGCGGAAGAGGCCAGCCCCGCGTCGCTTGGATCGGCCGGCGACACCGTAGCCATCGGCGGGCGCGGAAGCCGCAGGGCCACGGCGGGATCAGCCACGCCAGGGAAGGGGTCACCCACCGGGAGATCGGTCAGGGTCCGCACGACCCGAAGTGCCGCCACCGTGGTGGAGCTGACCAGGGCTTGGGCGGCGCTGGCCCAGAGGTCTTCGGTGTCGGCCGGGAGCCCCCGATCACTGGCCGCCCGCAGCGCATCGTAGCGGCGTCGACGCACGACATCGGACAGGACGGCCGCCGCTTCGCGCAGCGTGCGTTCCTGGGACTCCAGGATGTGTACATCGGCGCCCTGTTGGCGGGCATGCCGCACCCGACGCACCAGCGAAGCGAGCTGCTTTTGATAGGCAGCGTCGACATCGGCCGGGCTGGCCGAGGCGCTCAGTCCGAGAAGTTCGTAGAAACCCTGGGGCATCCGCCGCCCCTAACCGTTGCGCGAGCTTTCGTCCGCGAGCGCGCCGGTGCGCGCCGCCGACAGGGCCAAGAGCAGGCGGGCTTCGTCCCCAGCCACCAAGGTGCGGGGGTC
>JAADHA010000157.1 GCA_013152105.1 Oligoflexia bacterium
CTGACCAGCACAGATGGCCGAGCCACCATCATGATGCCTCACCCCGAGCGGGTCTTCCGCACGGTCACCAACAGCTTTCACCCGGACACCTGGGGACCCGACGGCCCCTGGCTGCGGCTGTTTCAGAACGCGCGGATGTGGGTGGACAGCACGCCTGGCTGAGCCTCGCTACTGCTTTTCTGTTCCGCTGCTTGGTGCAAATGTGGCCAGGTTGGAGGCGGCGGGGCCGGGATAGTGCAGTTGCTTGACGGTGTAGGTGCAACCGCCGGTGACGCTCTGGCACCAGGCGTCGACCGCTTCACACCAGGTGCCCACGGCATACGGGCCCGGTACCTGGTCGGCGCCCTTCATCAGCGGCGGAAAGCCCGTCGCCTGGACCACCTGGCCGCCCGTCTGGGGGAAACCCAGGTCCGACGTGCGGAGGGCCGTACGTACGACCCGATCGGCGCCATCCAGACCGGCGTGAGAAAAGGCGATGACCTGGCCGTCCTTGAGAATCCGGTCGTTGCGAAGCACCTGGTACTCGCGGATATTGCCGCCGCTGAGCTTGCAGGTGCCAACTTGGAAGGGAGCCGCTTGGTACGGCTCCGCGGTCACGATCTGGTGTGGCAGGGCCTGGATCTGCTGGGCGGTCATGCCCAGCCGGTCGGCCAGATCCTGCCAGAGGCCCGCCTGGAAGTCGGCCTGGGTGTCCCAGCAGAGCTTGGTCTGGCTGGGATCCTCAGCCAGCGCGTCGCAGGGGCCGCAACGCATGCGGTTGTCGATCCGCGTGCAGCGGACGAAGGGCGCAACCGTGGCATGGGAGCCGGCGGTGGGTCCGTCCTGCCAAGAGGGGATCATGTCGCCGAAGGCGGCGATCCCGTCGATGCCTTGGGTGTCAGCGAGGGCCTGGGCCGTACCGAGGACCGGGTCCTTGGGGGAGAACATGACCGCCTGCGAGGACGTCCGGTCCTGGGTTGAGGGGCCGACCCAGGACACGCCCACCAGGTAGGTGCGGTTCACACCAGCGGCGTCCTTCACCGTTCGAAGCAGCTCGGTCGTGCCATCCCCCTTGGCTGGACCGCGCAGGGGTGGTTCTGAAGGGAGCGGTTCCGGTTCGGGTGCCGTCGTGACGGGCTGGTCAATGATGTTGGAGGGCGGAACGGGGCCGTCCATATCGTCGTTGCAGGCCGGCCCCAGCAGCACCAGGAGCGGCAGGGTGAGCGGCAGGGTGAACAGCGGATACGTTGTGCGTTGCGGCAGGCCCATGCTGGTTCCGGGTGCGGGGCGCCCATAGACTACCGCGGGCGCACGGTGAGGATCAGCTCGGTCGCCAGCGCCACCGCCGTCAGCACCAGCGTGGCTCCGGTGAGGCGGGCCAGCGGGTCCCAGCCCGTGAGCACGGCGGCGGCCCCTACGATCACGCTGAGCAGGTGCAGACCGAGCCCCGTCCTTGCCACGCCCTGGGGCAGCAAGCTGCGCATGGACGGCACCCGCTGTTTGCCGACCAGCGGCGACCAGCGGTGGTACCAGACCAGGAAGGGCACGATGCGGGTCAGCATGCCGTGAATGATGACGCCAGCCCATCCCCAGACGGCCAGCCACACCAGCAAAATGCCCAGCCTTGGGCTGGCCGAGACCTGGCTGAGCAGGGCGACCAGGGCGACCACCGGGCCCACCAACAGTCCAGCCTGCCAGGCTCGCAGGCTGGGGTCGGCGCGCTTGCGGGTGCGGGTCGAGATCGCACGCCAGATCAACACCGGGTGTAGAAGCCAGGCCGCGATGGCGGCGGGGGCGGCGATCAGCGTCGCGACGGTGGCCGAGGCGCCCAGGGACAGGGCGATGGGCGGACCCAGGGCGCCGAAGGCGAGCATCCCGAGCACGGCCCTTCGGGCGAGCGTGGGCACCGGCCGGGTCAGGTAGAACATCGGCACCACCTGCCAGGAGACGGCCGTGATCAGGCCGCCGACCCAGCCCAGCAGGCCCAGACCCATGTGGGCCTGGATCCACGGCCCCCGAGGTCCAGGAAAGGCACCCCCGGCGTGTCCCGCTGCCATCAACAGCCCGGCGCCGCCGACCAGCACCAGGCAGAGCGCGGCCAGTCGCATCCCCCAGGTCGTCTCCTTGGCGCTGTGGCTGCGCGACAAGGCGAAGCCCACGGGGAGCAGGAAGAGGAGGAGGGCCAACAGCAGGGCGCCGCGGGCGAGCTGAACGAGCAGGGGCCAGCCCAAGAACAGGCCCGCCACCAGCGATCCAGTCCCCAGCAGCAGCAGGGCGAGGGCCCCAAAGGCCAGGCGCGCCCTGGGCACCGGCGTGCCAGCGATGACCGGGATCATCTGGTACAGCGCGCCCAGCATGATGCAGCTCAGGAAGCCAAGGGTGCCCAGGTGGACCAGGGCGATCGTGCCCGGCACCCACGCGCTGGTGAGCAAGGCGCTGCCGTCCAAGAGCAACAGGACCCCGGCAATGGCGACCGAGACCGGTGCAGCCAGGAAGAAGCTGACCGGAACGGCCAGAGGAGGAGCCTGGTCCAGGCGGAGCTTCTCGGTGTGCACGGCCTTTCCGTGGTGGTCAATCGACCTTGAGGGCGGTTAAGCCACCTAACCCCTCGCACCAGGAGCCGCCGTGAGCGACACCAACCTGATCGACACCTTCATGCAAGACCACCGCGCCTGCGACCAGGCCTGGGCGAAAGTGGAATCCGCCGCGGACCCGGTCCAGACCCGGTCCGCCTGGGAGAACTTTCACGCCCGGATGCTGCGCCACTTCGACTGGGAAGAGGGCGTCGTCTTCCCCGCCTTCGAACAGGCGACTGGCATGACCATGGGACCGACGATGGTCATGCGCAGCGAGCACGACGCCATGCGCGGCTTGATGGACCAGATGAAGGCCGCCATGGACGCCGGCGATGTCGACGAGGTCCTGGACCAGGGCGACACGCTGCTCATGCTGATCCAGCAGCACAACATGAAGGAAGAGCAAATGCTGTACCCGATGATGCAGCAGCACATCGGCGCGGACTGGGAAGCCCTTCGCGCCAAGCTTCGAAGCTGAGCCGCCTCGGCGCGGCCTTGCTGTGGGCGGATACGCTGCCGATGTGACCCCACAACCCGCTCCAGCCAACGTAGCGCCTGTCGCCAGCGAGTCGGCGTCCGGCACCTTCTACCGGGCGATCGTGCGCTTCACACGCTTTGTCGTGCGGCGCTTCTTTCGTCGGGTCGAGGTCACCGGTCTGGAGCACCTGCCGGCCGACGGCGGCGGGATCCTGGTGTCCTGGCATCCCAATGGCCTGATCGATCCGCTGCTGATCCTGGCCCACTTTCCGCGCCAGGTGACCTTCGGGGCGCGCCACGGCTTGTTCAAATGGCCGATCCTCGGACAGCTCATGCGAGCGATGGGCGCAGTCCCGATCTATCGCGGGCAGGACAGCGCCCAGATGGATCCGGCGGCGCGCCGCCAGGCCAACACCCGCAGCCTGGACGCGCTCGCTGATCGAGTGGCGGACGGGTCCTTCTCCTGCCTCTTCCCCGAGGGCGACAGCCACGACAACCCAGACCTGCTCGAGCTGCGGACCGGCGCGGCCCGCTTCTACTTCCGAGCCCGAGAACTGCAGGAAGATCCCGACAAGATGCCGGTCATCATCCCGGTCGGCTTGCACTACGACGCCAAGAACGCCTTTCGCAGCAGCGTGCTGGTGTCCTTTCACCCGGCGATCACTGTCACTGCCGAGAACTCTGCCGAGAGCTCTGCCCAGAACTCTGCCCAGAACTCTGCCGGCCAGGGTGCTCCGGCGCCCACCGACTTTCGCGCCCGGGTCCGCCGACTGACCGGCGACATCGACCGTGCGCTGCGCGAGGTCGTACACGCCACCGAGAGCTGGGAAATCCACCACTTGATGAACCGGACCCGCAAGCTGATGCGGGCCGAACGCGCCGCCCGCGCCGGTGCCCACCTGCACGCGCCTGAGATGACCGAGCGCACCCTGGCCTTTTCGCGAGTCTGGGCGGGCTACCACATCAAGCTCAGGTCCCACCCCGAGCAGACCGCCGCCCTGCGGACACGCATCACGGAGTACGACCGCGACCTCATCGCCATCCGCATCGAAGATCACGAGCTCGACGCGGCCCCGCGCCTGGTGAGCCCCTGGCTGGTGGGCATCCTGATCCTGCAGTTGCTGCTGGTCGTGATCGTCCTGCCGCCGATCCTGATCTGGGGCGTACTGGTCAATGGGCCGCCGGCGCTGGTCCTGTGGGGCCTGTGCAAGGTCACCGCCAAGCGAATCAAGGACGAAGCCACGGTCAAGGTCTTCCTGGGTCTGCTGGTCTTTCCCCTGGCCTGGCTCCTCGCTGGCGTCTTCGGCATGCTGGCCCACGAGGCCCTGCATGCGTCCTACCCGGTCGTGCCGGACTACCCGTTCACCGCGGGGCTATTGGTCGCGGCCTTGTCCATCCTGGGTGGGATGCTGTCGCTGCGCTACCTGCGCGTCGTTGCCGAGACCGCCCGTGCCCTGCGAGTGCGCCTCACCCGGACCCGGGCGCGGGTCGCGCTGGCTCGGCTGAGGGTCGAGCGGGCCGAGATCCACGACGCGGTCCAAGCCCTGATCGCCGATGTCGATCTACCCGGTGCCGTGACCGCAAAGGGACGCGTGGTGGCCGAGGAAGACCCCGACGCATTACTGCCCTGAGGCGTCGGGAACATCGGTCGATCAACCGACACCCGGATCAGGCTGACAAGCATACGAAGTCGTCTTCCTCGCCATGCCTCGCCCCTTTCCTCGCACGAACCTGGAGCCCCCATGACCGGCGCCGTCGACACGCTCTTCCCCCTACTTCTGCGCGAATGGAAGGAAAGCTGGGTCCAAGCCACCAACTCGCCCGGCGAACTCAAGTGCAAGGTGGAACAAGCCTGGGGTGATGGCTTCGCCTCGGGCGAAGACATGATCGCCGCCATGGACAAGGCCGGCGTGGCCTCGGTCTTCGCGACGGACCTGCTGGCCTGGTCCTACACCCGGCAGCAGCGCTTCGCCCTGGACATGACGACCCGCATCCACGAACTCAGCCAGCGCTACCCCGGTCGGGTCTACGGCCTGGCCGACTACGACCCGCTCCACATCCGCGCCAGCCTGGACAAGCTCGAATGCGACGTCAAGGAACGCGGTTTCAAGGGCGTCTACATCCACATCTACGGCTACGATATCGGGCTGGACCATCGCAAGATGTACCCGCTCTATGCGCTCTGCGAACACCTCGGCGTGACCGTGACCATGCAGATCGGCCACGTGCTTGAAGCCATGCCCAGCGAACACGGCCGGCCCATGCAGCTCGACCGGATCGCCTGCGACTTCCCCGACCTGCGCATGGTGGGCACCCACACTGGCTACCCCTGGGTCGACGAAGCCCTGGCGGTGACGATGAAGTGGCCCAATGTCTACCTCTCCACCAGCGCTTGGCTGCCCAAGTACATCGCCCCCGCCTTCCTCAACTTCATGAAGGGGCGCACCGGCAGCACCAAGATCATGTTCGGGACGAACGGCCTGTCCTGGCAGCGCTACCTGTCGGACTTCGACAAGCTCGGCATCGCCCCGGACCGCGCGCAGCAGATCCTCGCGGGCAACGCCCGTCGGGTCTTCGGGCTGGATGACGACCAGGAAGGTGCGGCGTGACCTCAACCCAGACGGCACGGCTGGCCCACGGCTTCGAGATGGTCAAGGTCGGGGCCCCCCTGAAAGCCACGACCCGCACCCTCTTGGCTCCTGGGCCCGGCGACGCCCTGGTCCAGGTCATGGGCTGCGGGCTGTGTCACACCGACCTGGGCTTCCTCGACGACGGCGTCCGCACCCGACACAGCCTGCCGCTGATCCTGGGCCACGAGATCGCCGGGGTGGTGCTGGCCGCCGGGCCCGACCACCAGCACCTGGTCGATCAGGCCGTGGTCGTGCCGGCGGTGATCCCCTGCGGAGACTGCCAGGACTGCCGCGCCGGACACCCGATGATCTGCCGCAAACAGGTGATGCCGGGGAATGACACCGACGGTGGCTTCGCGACCCATGTCGTGGTGCCGGCCCGCGGCCTGTGCCCGGTCCCCGGCTACAACGGCGACCCGGACGCCCCGCTGGGTGCCGCCGGCATCAGCCTTCGCCACCTGGCGGTCATCGCCGACGCCGTGTCCACGCCCTACCAGGCGATCCGTCGCGCCGGGCTCTCGGCGGGCGACGTCGCGATCGTGGTCGGCCTTGGGGGGGTCGGCGGTTATGCCGCACAGATCGCGCACTCTCTGGGCGCCCACGTCGTGGGTCTTGATGTCGACGCGCGTCGCCTTACGGGCGCACGCGGCGTGGATCTGGCCCTCGATCCCAGCCAGCAAAGCGGCCGCGACCTGCGCAAGCAGATCTCGGCCTGGGCCAAGGAACACGGCTACCCGCGCACCCGCTGGACGATCATCGAGTGTTCCGGCTCGGCCCCCGGCCAGACCACCGCCTTTGATCTGCTGGTCCACGGCGCGACCTTGTGTGTCGTCGGCTTCACCATGGCCAAGCTCGACCTGCGGCTGTCCAACCTGATGGCCTTCGACGCTCGCGCGCTGGGCAACTGGGGCTGCGCGCCCGATCTGTACCCGGACATCGTCGAGATGGCCCTCTCCGGCCGCATCGACCTGGCCAGTCAGACCGAGATCATCCCCCTCGACCGCATCGCTGACGCCTTTGCCCAGGTCCGCAGCCACACGGCCAGCCGTCGCTTCGTCCTCGTTCCCTGAGCCCGCCATGACCGCTCCGATTCAGACCGAGACCCTGCGCGATGGCGGCATCGAGCACATCGTGCTGGCGCGACCGCCGGCCAACATCCTGGACATGGAGACGATCGGCGCGCTGCGTCAGCACATCGCTGGCCTGGCCGACCGCAAGGGCCTGCGCTTGCTCCTCTTCGACGCCCAAGGCGACCACTTCAGCTTTGGCGCGTCGGTCCCAGAACACCTGCCGGACCGGGTCGGCACCATGCTGCCCAGCTTCCACCAGCTCTTCGCGGACATCGAGCAGTGCGGCATCCCGACCGCCGCCGCGGTGCGCGGACGCTGCCTGGGCGGGGGCGCCGAGTTGGCGACCTGGTGCGGCACGGTTCACTGCAACGCGGGCGCCGCCTTCGCCGTGCCCGAGATCAAGCTGGCGGTCTTCCCCCCCATCGCCGCGATGGCCTGGCGCTGGCGCGTCGGCGGAAACACGGCGTCACGGCTGGTGCTGACCGGCCAGACCGTGCGCGCTCCCCAGGCGGTCGAGATCGGGCTGTGCGATGCCTGCACCGAAGACCCGCTGGCGTCCCTGCTGGACTGGTACGACCACGCCCTTGCCAAGTTGTCACCCGCCGCCCTGCGCTATGCCTGGCGCGCCTCTCGCGCCCCCATGCGCGCGGCCCTGCGGGACGAGCTTCCCGCGCTAGAGCACCTCTACCTGGACGACCTGATGGCCCACCCTGACGCCGTCGAGGGCCTGCGCAGCTTCGTCGAGAAGCGCGCCCCGACCTGGAGCAGCAAGTGAGCGACCGCACCGCACGACAGCGCCGACAAGAGATCGTGGCCTGGGCTCGCCAGATCTACGAGGATCTGGACCTCACCGTGGTCAAGGACTGGCTGGCGGCCGAACCGGGCCGACACGCCTGCGGCTACCTGCCGGTCTACGTGCCTCGCGAAGTGATCCACGCGGCGGGCATGCTGCCGGTGGGGATCCACGGCGGCGGCAGCATGGAGATCATCCGGGGGGACGCCTACTATCAAAGCTACATCTGCCACCTTCCGCGGTCGGTGGTCGAGCTCGCGCTGACCGGTCGCCTGGACTGCCTGTCGGCGGTGCTCTTCCCCAGCACATGCGATGTGATCCGAA
>JAADHA010000578.1 GCA_013152105.1 Oligoflexia bacterium
ATGTGTCAGCGCCTGTGTCAGCGCCCGTGTCCACACTCCCCGAGTCGCCGCCCCCATCGTCGACCAGGTAGCTCCAGGTGAAGACCTCGTTCTGGTCCCGCTCGGCGCTGGTCACCGCGACCGCCAGCCAGACCTGAGTCTCGGCACCGGTCAAGGACAGCGTCTGCCTGCCCGCCCCGTCGGCCAATCCAACTGGCAGGTAGGTCGGTCCATCGGGCCCCACCACCACCAGCTCGGCGGACCAGTCCGCCACGCTGCCGGCGCTGCCCTGCGCTTCGGTCTGGATGGACAGGCGAACATTGCCCGCAGGTGGCGCGAGCAAGCCCACCAGGTTGTAGCCATAGGCGCGGGGCAGCCGGTCGGGGTCGATCTCGGCCCAAGCTGTCGGCCAGCCGGTCGTCCCAGCGCCCGTCAGGTCCGAGCCATCCAGGATCGCAATAGCGGCGCTGGAGTCAGGGAAATAGGGCGCATAGTCCTGGACATTCTGGGCGTAGATTGCCCCGTCCCTGTAGTCCCAGATCGCGTTGTGAGCCGCCATATCGACAAGCTCGGTGGCGACGCTGGTGTCCCAGGCAGCCAGCGCCATGTCCAGGCCCGCGATGGGGTCTCCGTCTGGATCCGGCGAGACCCAACTGTCCCGCACTACGGTCCAGTCGGCCACCTTCTCGGTGAGGAAGCGAGGGACGATGAAGGCCCCATACTGGTGGTACTCCTGCAAGGATCCGGTGTCGGGGTAGTCGAAGAAGTCCACGGGCAAGGCGGGGAGCAAGGCGTAGCCAAACAGCAGCATCGCGTAGTCGGGATTCTCGGGGAAGACCTCGCTGGCGATCCAGGTCGCGCTGGCCTCCCAATACCAGGCCCCGCGGCCGCTGTAGCTGTAGCTTCCCAGTCCGGCCTGTACTGCGTGGTAGAACTCGTGCGCGGCCACCATGGCCGAGAGGTCGGCTTCCAGCGTTGCGTCCGGGTTCAGCACCACCATGGGGTAGCCCTGGGGGTCGGTGAAGTAGTAGCCCGAGGATCCCGACCCGCTCAGCTCATAGCTGGTGCCGCCCGAGATCCACGACAGGCCCGTGTCCTCGATGTAGACGTTGAAGAGGTACTGGTCCGTACCCACCGGTGCGGGGTGCGCCATCTCGTCTACCTCGACCGACCAGGCGGTCTCCAGGCTGTCGAGGAGCGCGGCGACCGTGTCGTCATCAAGGTCACCCGCAGCGCCCCACTTCACCACGAAGTTGGACGAGGTCCGGCTGCCCACGACCCCCGAGATGGCTTCGCGGTCCACCTTTTTCATCCCCGGCGGTCGCGCCCGTTCCCTCAGGGAGTCGTCCGGAAAAGGCAGCGTAGACGGAAGCAATGACAGCGTCGCGCAGGGGGTCGACGAGACCACCAGCGGACGGGCCTGGGCCACAGAGGACAAGCCGCAGGCCGCGCCGACCCACCCACACACAGCCCGCGGCAGCGGCGTCAACTTGACCGCGCCCGGACCGGGGGGCTGACCACCCCACCGATGCGTTGCATGATGTCGTCCACCATCCGCAGCGTCAGACCCCAGATCCGCACTCCGTCCAGATCGATGCTGGGCATCAGCCATCGCTGCCCTTGCCACTCCAACTCGAAGGATGCCCGGCCATCGCCGGCCACCAGCCGCGCCAGGCTGATCCAGTGAACCGACGCGACCTCTTCGTTCGGGCGTAGCAGCGGATTGGTCGCCAGCGAATAGACAAAGGGCGAGATGACCAGCCGGGTGGGGCCGGCGTGGACCGGCGAGTGAAGTTCATCCAGAGCGCCCAGAAAATGCCCAGTTTCGGCGAGGTCCAGCCCAACTTCTTCGCGGACCTCTCGTTGTGCGGCCCGCAGCAAGCTTGCGTCCGCTGGGTCGAAGCGCCCACCTGGAAAGGCCATGTGGCCGCTCCATGGGTCTCCTTCGCGCTCGCTGCGGCGGATGAAGAGCAGGTCCCCCTGGGGTCGGATCACCGCTGCCACCGCGGCCCGCGCCGGCGTTCCGTCTTGATCATCGAGCACAGCCCAGGCGCGACCGGGTCTCTGACGAAGCTGCCGTTCCAGGGTGGTGAGCATGATGGAAGCGTAATCGCCCCACCACGGGTTAGGCACCCGCGCCCTGATCCTGCGGCCGGAGACCCGATGCGTGATGAGCTGCTCGTCAAGACCGAGGATCTCGAAGAGGACGATGACCGCACCGGCCTCCAGCGAGGCGGCGACTTCCTGTGGGACCTGCTGCGGACCTGGGCACCGGCGATCCTGATCGTGCTGCTGATCCGCTCGGTGCTCTTCGAGCCCTTTCGGATCCCCAGCGGTTCCATGGTGCCCACCCTGGCGATCGGCGACCACATCCTGGTGACCAAGTACAGCTACGGACTGCGATGGCCCCTCACCCGCATTCCCATCAATGAACCACAGGTTCCCGAGCGCGGTGATGTCGTCGTCTTCGTGTTTCCGGGCACAGACATGGACAAAGCAACCGGCAAGCCGACCTTGGGCCACTGGCTGGACATTCCGATCCCCGGGATCACCGTGGACTACGTCAAGCGCGTGGTCGGCCTGCCCGGTGACAAGATCCAGGTTCGGCAGGGCATCGTCTATCTCAATGATCAGGCCCAGCCCCAGACCACCGACGGACCCCTCGAATTCGTCGATGACCGCTGCGACGCGCATCCGACCATCGAGCACGAAGAAAACCTCGAGGGTCGAGAGCACGCGGTGCTCAGCAGCACGGTCTACGGCGCGCGCATGCCGGACTTCGGACCGGTGACGGTGCCCGATGGCCACATCTTCGCGATGGGCGACAACCGGGACCACTCATCAGACTCACGGGTCTGGGGCTTTGTGCCCCTGCGCAACATCAAGGGCCGAGCCCGCTTCGTGTGGCTGTCCTACGACCAGTGCCGCCCCGGCCTGCCCCTGCTTGGTGAGATCCGCACCGACCGCTTTGGTGAGACGATCCGTTAGAGCTCTTCGGGTTCCAGCGTCTCCAGGGTGATGGTCTCGCCCACCAGGCGTTCATTGGTGGTGCACAGGTGACGCGCCACCTTGCGCAACATCTGCCAGAGCAAGCTGGTTCCGAGCGCGCCGTCCTGCTTGATCACGCGCAGAAAGCCAACCTTGTCGATGACCAGGAAGCGCGCGTCGGTCAGCACCCGAGCGGTCGCCGACCGCACCGGGTTGTTGATCAGGCTCAGCTCGCCAAAGTAGTGGCCAGGCCCCAGCTCGGCCAAGCGGGTGCCCTGCTTCTCGATCGAGATTGACCCTGAGACGATGACGTAGAAGTCATCCCCAGGCTGGCCATCTTCAAAGAGCAGCGCCCCCGGCCGCGCGACGACGTCCTTGGCCTGCTGCGTAAACTGGAGGAGTTGCCGGTAGGTACAGGACTGGAACAAGTCCACCCGCCGGAGCACATCCATGCGCTTGGCCGTGTGTTCGTCCGTGAGGGGCGAGTCACCGACCGCATCGACCGGCGCCCCGATGACCACCGTGATGTTGTCGCGCCCGCCGCGATCGTTCGCCGTCTCCACGAGCTGACGAGCCGCCCGTTCACAGTCGCCGTCGCCAAGCACAAAGCCCAGCTCCCGCTTGCCGATGTAGCGATGGAGCCCATCGCTGCACAGCACAAGGCGGTCCTGAGAAGCCACCTCGAAGGCCAGCGAGTCCACCAGCACCGAGGGGAAGACCCCCAGCGCCCGGGTGATCACGTTCTTGTTGCGCGCCAGGCGTGCCTGTTCCGCGTCGATCAGGCCTTCGTTGAGCTGCTGCTGCACCAAGGTGTGGTCTTCCGTGATCTGGTGCAGCTCGCCGCTGCGGCTCAAAAAGACACGTCCATCGCCCACATGCACCAGAAATGCGGTGGTTCCGACCAGCAACAGGGCGTCCAAGGTCGTGCCCATACGCCCACCCTCACCGGTGATGGACTGGCTGACCTCGTGGACCTGGCGGCAGGCTTGCTGCACGGCGTCCTCGACCAGGTCCAGCACCGCATTACGAGCCGCCACATTGGGTCGGGAACGGTAGGCATCCACCACCCGCTGGCCCGCGATGACCGTCTCGCGCATGACGCGGCACGCCAATTCGCTGGCCACGTCGCCACGCTGAAAGCCCCCCATGCCATCCGCGACCGCGACCAGGCCGATATCCGGGCTCAGCAAGAAGCTGTCTTCGTTCGCCTTTCGCACCCGTCCCGTGTCGCTATGAGCCCACGTCTCCAGGTTCATGATTCCTCCGATTCGTCCGGGCCCTCTGGTTCGTCCTTGCCGTCTGGCTCATCCATATCCTCTGCGTCGTCCGTGACGAGAAGTCCGCCTGCGGCAGTCAAGACTGCCAGCCGCTGAGAGGTCGCACGCAGGTTCGCCGACACCCGCAACAGCATGCCCCACAGCACCTTGACCGCCATCGCCATGTCGCCCTTGAGCGCCTGCAAAAAGGCGTCCCGCGGAATCGTGAGCACTTCGATGTCGGTGAGCGCTTCGACCGTCGCGCTGGCTCGGGGCTCATCGAGCATGCTCATCTCGCCAAAGATCGAGCCACTGCCGGTATATGCGATGCGCTGGCCGTCCCGATTGACCCCCACCCTTCCCACAACCAGCAAGAACAGCGTCGTGTTCAGGCTGCCTTGGCGCAACAACAAATCGCCCCGGCGATAGCGACGAGGCCGGGTCAGGCCGACGAAGGCCAGCAGTTCTGCATCCGTACACCACTGGAACAGGTCCATGGTGCGCAGGACGGCCAGCCGATCTGGCAAATCCGCGGTCGGTGCCCCGATCTGGCAGGCACCGATCAGGCGCGGACGGTCCAATCCAACGCGGCCACCGGCCGCCATGGAGGCCACGAGATCATCCAGGTTCTCAGCCCCTTGTAGCTGCCGGATGGTCGCGCATGGCAGACCCTGGGCGAGCGACGCGCCCACGGCGAGGAGCCGGTCACCCTCGATCAGCGACACCGTCAGGGCCTGGACGAAGGGCACATCTGCCGACCCACCCAGCAGCTCCACATCGACGATGTCGACGTCATCAGGCCCCGGCAGCGTCGCGAGCAGTTCCGACGGCGAGGCTGAGGGTTCGAAGTGGCCGGTCAGGCAATGAACCAGGCCATCGTGGAGCAAGGCGACCTGCCCAAGACCGACATGGGCCACGACCGCTTCACCTGTCAACACCAGCATGGCGTCCATGCTGACGCCAAGAGGCACAGCCCGCCGCAAGCCCAAGGCGTAGACTTCTTGTGCCGCCCTGGTGAAGCCCTCTCGCAGAACCGCTTGCAGGCGCGACCGCAAAGTTGGGGTCTGGTGGCGCGCAAAGCGCTCGATGATGTCCGCGTGGCGCCCAATGTGTGTGCAAAGCTGCTCTGTGGCCGTGCTGGCCGCGATCTCGGCCATCCCCACCGGCCCCTCGGCCTCGGCCAGCGCCATCAGGCCCAGATCCCCCTTTTGGACGACAACACCCGCGTGTTCCCGCCCGGAGCCGCCCATCGTCGGCACCTCGGGCGCCGCATCGAACCAGCTCGAGTAGACAGTTGTGGCACTCATACAGCGCAGCTCCCAGGGGCAAGAAGGGCGAGCCCATGCCATGATATCAGCCACCAGCCTTGACCACACGCGCGTCGCGCGACATCGCGTCCGCGACCGCGCCTTACCCACGGCGCGCAACCGCGGCGCCACCACAGGGGTTCATGCGCCCACATCGCCCGACCCCGCTGTTTGTAACTGAGCTTCTAGGCATCATCGCCTTTGCAGTGCTCGCCGTCGCCTTCGCGGTTCAGCATCAGCCCCAACGCGGCACCCTGGTGCCCCTCGACGCGCAAGCCCTGACCACCGGCCCCACACGCGAGCGCTGGATGGGCATCTTCTTCGAAGACCAGAAGGTCGGCTACGCGGTCAGCCGCACCACCCCCGCCCGCAACGGCGGCAGCCTGCTAGAAGGCCGCAGTCGCTTCCGCCTGGCGGCCTTCGGCACCATCCAGGACGTGGTGACGGTCCAGTCCGCCCTCACGGACTCACAGGGTCGCTTGCAGCGCTTCGACTTCTTCATGGTGACCGACCAGATGCGCCTCTCAGCACGGGGCGAGGTGCAGGGAAAGCAGATCGTCATGGAGGTCGACAACGGCGGCGAGGTCAGCAGCTTCCACTTCGACATCGACGCCGCGCCCCAAGTCCAGTTGTCCCTGGAGACCGTGCTCGCCCGCCAGGATCTGGCCATCGGAAAACACTTTGAAGTGCCCTACTTCAGCCCCGCGACCATGGCGCAGGGCACCATGAGCTACACGGTCGAGGATGTCGAGATCCTGGAGAACGGCGAGGAAGCCTGGTGGCTGCGCGCCGACTTCGACGGCGTAGAGACCCGCGAGCTGGTCACCAGCGCCGGTGAGACCATCCGCCAAGAATCCGCGATGGGCATGTCCATGGTGCGCATGACCGAAAAAGAAGCCCAGGTCATGCCCAACTCCGATGAGGCCGTCGACATCATCGCCAAGAGCGCCGTCAACCTGAAGGGACACATCGCCGCCGCCCGGACGACGCGCCATCTCGAGCTGCGGATCCACGGCGTGTCACCGGATCGGATCTTCAACCAGCCACCTCAGCAGGTTCGCAAGGGGGACCTGGTGACCGTCGATATGCCGCTATTGGCCGAGCTGCCGCATATGCCCCTGCAGCCAGTGGACACCAGCCTGCTCGACCCCGCCTGGACCGAGGCGACCGCCACCATTCAGGCCGCCCACCCCGACATCCACGCCAAGGCCATCAAGGTCATCGGCGACACAAACGACCGGATCGAGGCGGTCCGTCGCCTGAACGACTGGGTCTACGGCTACGTCGAGAAGGTGCCGGTCTTCGGCATACCCTCGGGCATCGAGGTCCTGCGCACGGGGCGCGGCGACTGCAACGAGCACACCGCGCTCTTCGTGTCCCTGGCGCGCAGCGTGGGGATCCCCACCCGGATCGCCGCCGGCGTGGTGTTCAGCGACCGGGTCAGCAACAAGGGCGCCTTCTACTACCACGCCTGGCCCGAGGTTCTGGTCTCGGACCCAGGCACCCCCGATGGCGACGAGCCCTCGACCCCGCACTGGCTCCCGGTCGACCCCACCTTCGGCCAGCTTCCGGCCGACGCCACCCACGTCAAGCTGATCGAGGGCGACCTCGCCCAACAGGTCGCGATCCTGGCAGTAATGGGCCGCCTGAGCTTCGAGTTGGTCGACCAGCGTTGACCCGGCACCGCTTCCGCGGCCCGGACTCGTGATACCGTCGCGCTGCTTCGGAGAGACCGCACATGATTCGCGTCGAGGGCGTCGAGAAGTGGTACGGAAACTTCCAGGCGCTCCACCGCCTGGACCTGCACGTACGCAAGGGTGAAGTGTTTGGCTTCCTCGGGCCGAACGGCGCAGGGAAGACCACCACCATCCGCATGCTCTCCGGCGTGCTCCTCCCCACCGCCGGGCGCATCCTCATCGACGGCGTCGATCTGGCTGATGACCCCGTCGAGTCCAAGCGCAAGGTCGGCTATATCCCGGACCGGCCCTACCTCTATGACAAGCTCACGGCCCGGGAATTCCTCCGCTTTGTCGGGGGGATCTACGGCGTCCCGCCGGACATTATCGCCACCCGTAGCGACCAACTCCTGGCGGAACACGACCTGCTCCACCGCGCGGACGAACTGGTAGAGGCCTTCTCTCATGGCATGAAGCAGCGCCTGGTCCTGTCGGCCGCCCTGCTGCACCAGCCCCCGCTGCTCATCGTGGACGAACCCATGGTCGGTCTGGATCCCCACGGCGCCCGCCGGATCAAGGATCGCTTTCGCGAGCTGGCGGCCCAGGGTCGCACCGTCTTCCTGTCGACCC
>JAADHA010000112.1 GCA_013152105.1 Oligoflexia bacterium
CCACAGCGCGTCGTCGAAGGCTTTGATGGCGCCAATCACCTGGTCTCTGGTCGGCGCCTTGGGCGCCTTGGCGGTGGGACGAGCCGAGGCGGTCCGGTCCTCGCCCGCCGGCAGGGGCTGCGGGCAGTCACCCGGGGCCAGGGCCACCTGCCCCTCGATCACCGGAGCAGCGCCCGGCCCTTCCCCCTGGCGGACGACGATCTCGCGGCTGGTCACCTTGTGGTCCAGGCAGCCAAACCAAGGCGTGGTCTGGTCCATCGTGTAGGTGACCTGGAAGTGCCAGCGGTCCTGGGTCGCCCAGTCGTACTCGGCCTTTTCGATCTGCGCCTTCAGGCCCGAGCCCAGGTAGACGCAGTAGCCCGTGTCCGTGCTGGCCACGAGAAAGCGCTGGTTCTTGTAGGTCGGCGAGATGCGCGGCACGCCCCCACCGCTGGTGGGCCGATGGGCCGGGTCGTCATTGAAGGCCAGGTCGTTCTTCTCCAGGCAGCTCTTGTCGAACATCGGCGCCTGGAGCCACACTGCTTTGCCCTTGAGCAACAGCCCCGTCCGCCCGGCGGGCGTCGCCTGGGCGAGGGCTGGTTCGAGAACGGCCCGCGCCTGTTCTTCCGAGATGCTGACCGAGGGCCCGCAGGCGGCCAGGCCGCCACCTAGGAAGACCAGCGCCGTGAGCGCCAGTCGGGTAGTGCCAGGGGTCGCGTCGCGCCACGCCATGGAAGCCTCCGATATCCGAGCCAGGGCGGCGCAACGTAGCACGCCCTCGTCACCCGCTACGCTGATTGAGCTGCTCCCCACATCGCCGAGAGTGCCCCGTGACCCGCTACCTGACTCGTCAAGGCCACGACGCCATCACGCAGGAGATCGATCATCTATGGCACGAAGAGCGCCCCGAAGTCGTCGCCTCGGTCACGGCCGCGGCCGAGCAGGGCGACCGCAGCGAGAACGCCGCCTACATCTACGGCAAGCAGCGCCTTCGCAAGATCGACAGCCGCCTGCGCTACCTGCGCAAGAAGATCGACGGGGTCAAGGTCGTCGACCTGGACCAGATCCCACCTCGGCCCGACATCGTCTTCGGGGCCCGGGTCACGGTTGATGTGTACGCCGACCAGGACAGCGCCCCCCAGACTCGGGTCTACCGGCTGGTGGACAAGGACGAGAGTGACCCAAAGCTGGGCCGGATCAGCGTCCAAAGCCCCATCGGGCGCGGGCTGCTGGGCCACCGGGTCGGAGACAGCTTCACCGTGCGCCTGCCCAAGGGACCGATCGAGATGGACGTGCTGGAGATCTTCTACGGCGCGGACCCGAGCTGAGCCCTGGATCGATGTTCAGCCCGAGCAGTTCACGTGGTCGGCCTTGAGCTGCTTGAGCTTGGCGACGTTGGTCCGCGCCACATCGCTGAGCCAGGATTCATCGAAGTCGGCGCGCTGCTGGTACCAGGGCTGGTGCTCGAACATGGCTTGATAGACCGGGTTCTTGAAGTCGTAGCCATAGCGGGCGTAGATGTGGTTGCGCATCGCGTCGTAGGCGCTGCACGGCGCCACATCCGAGAAGGGCCAGTCCAGGTCGCAGGCCGGGTTCTCGACCAGCCCGTCGGCACCGCAACAGGTCCCCGCAAAGTTCGCGGCCAGCGTGTCGTAGGGCCACTTGATCAGCGACAGGCCGTTGTCGGCGCAGAGCTCGGCGACGGACTTCTTCGCCAGAGGATCGAGGGGAGGAGCAGCAGGGGGCGAGGCGGTCTGCGAGGCTGGGAGCGAGGCTGTCTGCGAGCCGCAGGCCAACAGGAACACGAGCAGGTTCACAGCGCCCTCAGAGCTTGGGGATGCGCACGCGGCTGACCATCAGGCTGCCACTGAGCGCGTAGAGCAGGACCAGGGGGTGAAAGCCGGCCGGCCCCAGGCGCAGCTCGCCCCACCACAAGGCGTCCCCCACAGCGTGGACACGCCACGCAACAAAGAGCAGCAGCACCAGGCCGAGGCTGGCCGGGATGGGCGTGCCCTCGAAGTGACTGACCTTGCCCGAGTCCGTCGTGAGCTGGTCCGCCGTCACGTTGAAGCGCGCCAGGCGCGCGATGCCGCAGGCCACGAAGTAGATCAGGACGGGCACATCCCAGCCGCCGCGGATCCCCAGGGTAAAGCCCACCACCGCCGGCGCCACCCCGAAAGAGATGATGTCCGCCAAGCTGTCCAGATCACCACCGTAGGGGCTCTTGCGTTTTCGGTGGCGGGCGACCCAGCCATCCAGGGCGTCGGCGATGAAGGCCAGGGGCAGCATCAAGAAAGCCGCCCACAGCCAGGGGCTGTCGATGCACGCCGCTCGAAGGGCCTTGCCGGCGTCCGCACAGGCCCGGCCCGCCACGTCCATGTGGTTGAGGCAGAACAAGATCGCGGCCGTCCCGAAGGCGGCGTTGAGCAGAGTGACGAAATCCGCCAGCACGAGGCTGCGAATCATCGAGGGCGATCGCTGGGGGTCGGTCACGGCCGGGACTGTACCAGCAGGCTACAGCCGCGACAGTCAAGGAGAGACCATGAGCCGCCTGCTGGTGCTGGACTTCGACGGCACAATGACCGACGCCGAGCGCGAAGGAGCCCCCTTTCGTACCGGCTACCTCGACGACCTCAGCAAGCTGACCGGCCTCGACCGGGCCGAGATCGAGACCCAGGCCCAAAGACACGAGCGCCAGGTCGCCGCCGATCCCCAGCGCTACGGCTGGATCTTCGGCGGTCACATCGTGGCCCCCGCCACGGTCGACCCCTACCTGCGCATGATGCCGGTGGCCCGCAAGATCCTGGACGACGCCGGGGTCTTCATGGCCGAACCCGACCGCACGCGCCTGCTCGACGACATCCTGTACCCCTACAACTACCAGAAGACCGCCAACGTGTTCCGCAAAGGGGCGGGCGATGTGCTGGCCACGCTCAGCGACACGGCCGACCTGCACACGGTCATCGTCACCAACAGCCAGACCCGCGCCGTCCAAGCCAAGCTCCGCGATCTCAGCGGCCCACAGGGTCGCTTGGACAAGCTGGTCGACCGGGTCCACGGCCACGCCAAGAAGTACGTCATCGACGACGCCTGGACCGGCGTCCCGCCACACCTCGACCTTCCCGGCCTGCGGCGTCCGGTCCTGCTGCGCCGTCGGCTCTACCACGACGTGCTGAAGACCCTGCTCGACCAGCAGGGGCTGGACTGGACCGACCTGGTGGTCATCGGCGACATCTTCGAGCTGGACCTCAGCCTGCCCTGGGCCCTCGGGGCGCGCGTCGGGCTGCTGGCCAACGACCACACGCCCGCCTATGAACGCGCCTTCCTCGACGCCACGCCGCGCGCAATGGTGCTGAGTTCGCTCGACCAGATCGCCGGCCTCGCCCTGGCCTGAACCGTGCATCTGACGACTCGGGACCTGCTCGATGTGCTGCCCCAGACCGGTCGCCTGGACTGGATCGGCCTGCGTCCCGCTCGCCACGCTCCGATCCGGGTGGTGACCCGGGTCCAGGCCATCGCCGGCAAGGGGCTGGTCGGTGACCGGGCCAGCCAGAAGCACCTCCCGATCCCCTCCAAGCGCCAGGTGACCCTATTCCAGGCCGAGCACCTCGCCGTGATCGCGTCCATCCTGGGAAAGCCGGTCCAGCCCGAGCAGCTCCGCCGCAACCTGCACGTCTCCGGCATCAATTTGCACGCCCTGAAGGGGCGCCGCTTTCGGGTCGGCGACGTGGTCTTCCAGTCCACGGGCCTGTGTACCCCCTGCCACAATATGGAGGCCGCCTTGGGACCCGGCGGCTTCAACGCCATGCGCATGCACTGCGGCATCACCACGCGCGTGCTTCAGGGCGGCATGATCGCACTGGGCGACCCGGTTCGGCTGCTGGAGTAGGCGCTACGACTCGCATAGGGTGGCTCCTTCAGACCCGGAGCCCCCATGCGCGCAGCCCCCTCGCGGCCGGCCAATCGTCGACACCTGCACCTCGGCCTCTCCTTCCCCTTCGGTGTGGGCCTGCTCCTCGCCATGGTGGCCTGCGGCCCCAAGGAAGTCGCGCCCATCGCGCCCGCCGCCTCTGCCCTCAAGCCCGGTCTGGCCTACCCCGAAGCCCCTCGCGACGATGTCGTCGACGACTACTTCGGCACCCAGGTCGCGGACCCCTATCGCTGGCTGGAGGACACCGACGCCCCGCGGACCCGCGCCTGGATCGACGCCGAGAACACGCTGACGCGCGGCTGGATCGACGCCGTGCCCCAGCGCTCCGCCATCGCCGACCGCCTGCACGCCCTGTGGAATTACGAACGCTTCGGCACCCCCTTCCACCAGGGCGACCGCTACTTCTGGACCCGCAACGACGGGCTGCAGAACCAGTCCGTGCTCTACACCACGACCGACCTGGACACCGATCCCACGGTCCTGCTCGACCCCAACACCTGGAGCACCGACGGCACCGTCGCGCTGCGCAGCTACGCCGTCGACAAGCAGGCCCACCACATCGCCTACGGGGTCAGCGACGGCGGCAGCGACTGGGTGATCTGGAAGGTTCGGGACATCGCCACCGGTAAGGACTTGGACGAGGATCTGCGCTGGACCAAGTTCAGCGGCGTCTCCTGGCTCCACGACGGCTCGGGCTTCTTCTATTCCCGCTACCCCGAGCCGACCAAAGCCCTGGCCGACCTCAACGAGAACAACACCCTCTACCTGCACCGTCTGAACACCCCCCAGGCCGACGACCAGCTCATCTACCAGGACCCCGAGCACCCGCGACGCGGCTGGGACGCCACGGTCACCGACGACGGGAACTGGCTGGTCATCACCGGCTCAGAGGGCACCGAGCCCAAAAGCCGGGTCTACGTCAAGTCTCTACAAGGCGACTGGCAGGACGACCCGCCCAACCAGGGAGTCACCCGGCTGTTGGACCGCTACGACGCGGGCTACTACCTGGTCAGCAGCCAGGACGACCGCCTGATCTTCTGGACCAATAAGGACGCCCCCAAGGGCCGGGTCATCGCCGTCGACATCGACAAGCCCGATCCCGCCGACTGGATCGAGCTGGTCCCGCAACGCGAACAGGCCCTGGAGTACGCCAACCGGGTCGGCGGACACCTGGTCCTGAGCTACCTCAGCGACGCCCACAGCGCGGTCGAGATCGCGACCCTGGACGGTCAGCATGTCCGCGACCTGAGCCTGCCGGGAATGGGCAGCGTGGGGGGCTTCGCTGGCGATCCCGACCGCGACGAGACCTTCTTCAGCTACACCGGCTTCACCCACCCCACGACGATCTACCGCACCGACATCGCCACGGGCGAGACCAGCCTGTTCAAGTCCCCCGCGGTCGACTTCGACCCCGACGCCTACGAGACCCACCAGGTCTTCACGACATCCAAGGATGGCACCCGCATCCCGATCTTCATCACCTACAAAAAGGGGCTGGCGCTGACCGGCGACAACCCGACGATCCTGTATGGCTATGGCGGCTTCGGGATCTCCTTGACCCCGTGGTTCAGCGTCTCCAACCAGGTCTGGATGGAGCTGGGCGGGGTGTACGCGGTCGCCAACCTGCGCGGTGGCGGCGAGTACGGCGAGGCCTGGCACCAGGCCGGAACGCTGGCCAACAAGCAGAACGTGTTCGACGACTTCATCGCCGCGGCCGAGTACCTGGAAAACAACGGCTACACCAAGGCCGACAAGCTGGCCATCCAGGGCGGCAGCAACGGCGGCCTGCTCATCGGAGCGGTCGAGCTGCAGCGCCCCGAGCTCTTCGGTGCCGCCCTGCCCGCCGTCGGCGTCATGGACATGCTGCGCTACCAGAAGTTCACCATCGGCTGGGCCTGGGCCAGCGACTACGGGCGCAGCGATGACGCCGATCAGTTCCCCGTCCTCTACGCCTACTCGCCGGTACACAACACCCACCCCGGCACCGCCTACCCCGCGACCCTCATCACCACCGGCGACCACGACGACCGCGTAGTGCCCGGCCACAGCTTCAAGTTCGCCGCCGCCCTCCAGCACGACCAGGGCGGCAGCGCCCCGATCCTGATCCGGGTCGAGACCCGGGCCGGCCACGGCGGCGGCAAGCCCACCACCATGGTCATCGACGAGGTCGCCGACCGCTTCGCCTTTCTGGTGCGAGCCCTGAACATGAACGTGGACGTGGACATGGACATGGACTCGAAACCCGCGGGGGCAGCGCGCTGAGGGTGGGCATGGCGGCCGCCTACACTGGGATGGGTGCGCCCAACCACTCCAGCCAGGCACCATGGGGATGGACACGAGCGAGGATCTGCTGGTCCGACCGGCCATCCACGTAGCTGGCGCACTCCAGTTCAGCGGTCGGCGTGTCGAACCACTCGATCCCGATCCGGTGGAGGGAACGGTCGCGGGACAGCGCGCACAGGGCCGCGTCGAGGGCCTGGCGACGCGAGAGCGGGAGCTGGTAGAAACACATGGAGTGGAGCAGCACCACGTGCTGGCCGGCCGGGATCGCGGCGATGATCGGCGCCAGGTCGTCGACGAGATCGCCCTGGCGCACGGTGATCGCGTGACGCACCGCCAGGTCACAGGCCCGGCGAAGACGCTGCCGCCGTCGGCTCGACTCGGGCCAGACCAGGGCATCCAGCCACTGGCGCGCAGACGGCTGATCGAGGTCGACCGGGTGACTGTCCAGGCCCACGCGCTGACCCGCGGGTGGCGACTGGCGACCCATCGGAGGGCGCCCAGCGCGGACATGACAGTGCAGGGTCAATTCCGCCCCCTCGGCCCTGGAGCGCGGCTGCACCCGACCCGCCGCCCCGTAGTCCACCCTGACCCACGGCCAGAGCAGGTTCAGGCCGGCGCTCGCGCCCAGCTCGACCGTGGCCAACGGCCGTCCCAAGCGGGAGAATAGTCCGCTCAGGGCCGGCAGGAACAGGGCGATCCGACCACACTCGTTCGTCTGCACGCGGCGGGTCTGGAGCGACTGGACCAGCGCGTCGCGATGCTGCTCGCAGAGGTCGCGAAAGGCCGGGAGGGGGTCGCCATCTGCCGCGGTCCAAGGTCGAGGAGCGGCGCGGTCGATGCTGGGGAAGAACCGACCGAGGGGGTGGCCACAGCCGCCCAGGAGCAGGTCCTGTACGCAGGCCAGCAGCAGGTTCGCCGGAGGCTGGCCCGGCGAGGCCAGGGCAGCGAGGGCCAGCAGATCGGGGTCCTGCGCGATCCCCCTGCACAGCGCCGCATAGAGCGGCGAGTCCGGGACGCAGCTTACGGTAGCGAAGCGCCGAAAGTGCGCCGCCAGGTCCAGGTCTTCTGGGGTCGAGTCAGCCACCCTGGGCCACCTTGTCCATGTCGATATCCCCCGCCAGCAGCGGATGGGGCTGAGCAGGAAGAAGCAGCCCGAATACAGCACTCATCGCACACCCCCTGCCAAGCGCGGGTCCCAATCGACAACCGCGTTTCCGGTCCCGATGACAGTAGCATAGGCATTAGCAGTAGCCGGATGCTCGGGCATCCCCAGGCTGTCACCCAAGCAGCCTGTCACCTGTGGCGTCCGGAAAATCTGGCGGGCATTGTCAAGACAGATCGTTCACGCGCTTCCGCGGTGCAAAAGCCCGTCTCGGGCACCTGGCCAGGTTCTATGCGGAGTCTCTGCCAAGCCTGATCGTTCCACCAAGAGACGTGCCCTCATCTTGCAAGACGAGCCGTCGATGGCAAGAGTGGGCCGTGTTGAGTCCAGACCTCTGGACAATGCGCCTCACGGAGGCAGTAGCCATCGCGGTTTTCGACGTGCCCACAGGAAGAGGGAGCATGACATTCGGCACAATATTTGTGGCACCGGTCAAAT
>JAADHA010000495.1 GCA_013152105.1 Oligoflexia bacterium
CGCCTGGGCTTCGGGCGGACCGCTGTCCAGACGGACGCCAGCAGGCACGGTCCCCTTGGCGAGCTCGGAGCGTGGAGTGGCATCCTCTCGAGTGCGCCGGTGGGCCAGCGCAGCCCGGATGAAGGCCACGAAGAGCGGATGAGGCTGGAGGGGACGGCTCTTGAATTCCGGGTGGAATTGACAGGCCACGAAGTAGGGATGGGTCGGCAGCTCCACCATCTCAGCCAGCTTTCCGTCTGGACTGCGGCCGGTGATCTGGAGGCCCCCTTCCTCGAGCGCAGCAAAATAGGCTGGGTTCACCTCGAAACGATGCCGGTGCCGCTCGCTGATCTCGGCCGCACCATAAAGCCGGCGTACCAGCGAGCCTTCCGACAAGGTGCAGGGGTAAGCACCCAGGCGCATGGTCCCGCCCAGGGAGACCACATTGCGCTGCGCGTCCATCATCTCCACCACCATATGGTCGCTGTCTTCGATGAACTCCCGGCTGTGAGCGTCCTCGTGCCCCAGGACCGTGCGCGCGTACTCGATCACCGCCAACTGCAGCCCCAGGCAGATTCCAAAGAAGGGCACATCGTGCTCGCGAGCCCAGCGGATCGCCGCGACCTTGCCCTCTACACCGCGCACTCCGAAGCCACCTGGGACCAGGATCGCGTCATAGCTGGCCAGATCGGGCCCCGGGTCATTGGGGTCGAGATCCTCGCTGTCGATAAAGCTCAGATCCACCTTGGCATCGTTGGCAATCCCGCCGTGTGCAAGCGCCTCGTTCAGCGACTTGTAGGTGTCCGCCAGGTGCACATACTTGCCCACGATCGCGACGCTGACTCGTTGTTTGGCCGACATGAGCTGTTTGACCAGATCCCGCCAAGCATCGAGCCGTGCCGCCGCAGCCCAGATCCCCAGGCTCTCCAGGATCCGGTCATCGAGGTCCTGGTCGTGGAAGACCAAGGGCAGCTCGTAGATGCACTCGACATCTGGAGCGCTGATCACGTGTTCAGGGCCCACGTTGCAGAACAGCGCGATCTTCTCACGCAGCTCCTTGGGCAGGGGACGGTCGCTGCGACACAGCAAGATGTCCGGCTGAACACCAATGCTGCGCAGCTCTTTGACCGAGTGCTGGGTCGGCTTGGTCTTCAGTTCGCCGCTGGTGGGGATGAATGGCACCAGCGTCAGGTGGATGTACAGGGCGTTCTCAGGACCCACATCCACCCGGAATTGGCGAATCGCTTCCAGGAAAGGCAGGCCTTCGATGTCGCCGACTGTGCCGCCGATCTCTACGATGCCGACATCGACGTCCTGGACGGCCTCCCACAGCAAGCGCTTGATCTCATCGGTGATGTGGGGGATCACCTGCACCGTGTGGCCCAGGTAGTCGCCCTTGCGCTCGCGCTCGATCACGTTTCGATAGACTCGACCGGTCGTGAAGTTGTTGCGCTGGCTGAAGACCCCACTGGTAAAGCGGGTGTAGTGACCCAGGTCCAGGTCAGTCTCCGCCCCGTCGTCAGTGACGAAGACCTCACCGTGCTGGTAGGGGCTCATCGTGCCCGGGTCGACATTGATGTAGGGGTCCATCTTCACGATGGTCACCCGCAAGCCACGTGCCTCGAGCAGCGCACCGATAGCCGCGGCTGACAAGCCCTTGCCAAGAGACGACAGCACGCCGCCGGTGACGAAGATGAACTTCTTGCGCATGAGAGCCTCAGAGCGGTTGTGAGAGGGGAGGGAGCGAAAGGACGAGGCCCCGCGCTGTTCAGCTTCGCTGGGCCAGGATGGATCGTACCGCGTCGAGATCCGCCCGCGTGTCGACCGCTGGCAGAGCCCTATCCGCTGGCACGACCTGGATGGAGACCCGGTGTTCGATCATTCGCAGTTGTTCCAAGCGCTCCAACCGCTCCAGATCGCCCTGTGGGAGCGCGGCGAAGGCCAGCAAGGCCCGCACTCGAAACGCATAGATACCCAGGTGTACCCGGTAGGGACCGCCCGCCGGGATGGGCGCACGCGAGAAGTAGAGGGCGCGATTGTGGCAGTCGACGACGACCTTGACGCGCGACGCGTCAGTCGGATCGCCCAGCAGGGGGGCCGCGGCGGTCGCCACATCCACCGCGGGATCGTCGAGCGCTTCGAGGACCGCGTCGATGGTGGCCGGGTCGACCAGCGGTTCGTCACCCTGGACGTTGATGATGGGCTGCTCGGGCGACAGACCCAGCCCGCGCACCACCTCGGCCACGCGGTCTGAGCCCGACTTGTGGTGCGAAGAGGTCATCACGGCCTGGGCCCCAGCCGCCTTCGCAGCCAGGGCGATGCGACGATCATCGGTGGCAACCACGACGCGCTCGACACGACGAGCCGCCCGACACCGGTCCACCACCCAGGCCAGCATCGGTCGACCATGAATGTCGGCCAGCGGCTTGCCCGGCAAGCGCTGCGACCCGAAACGACTGGGGATGACGGCGATGGCCCGCAAGGCTGCTCCTGGCGCCCCGTCTGGCGCTGATGACAGGAATCGCACGCTGGCCGACCGACGTCAAGCACGGCCCGGCTGTGGGCCCACTTCAACGCGCCTGACGTTCCACCCGATGACCGAGACTGCGCAGCGTCTGGGCGATGCTCTGGCGCGTGTGCTGATTCACCAGGAACTGCGGCACTTGGGCGATGCGAGCCAGGATCGACAAGCGCACCCGCGTCCCATCTCCGTGCGGCACGGCCCGCCACTCGACGTCCATCTTCTGCACCGCGCGGTCACCCGAGACCAGCGTCTCGCGGAAGCCGGTCTTCGTTGGGCAGCGCCGAACGGTGTAGTGATAGGGCGAAGTCAGCCCCCGTGCCGTGATGTGGACCAGCTTGCACGGCGAGTCGTCTTCGATCTGGTAGGCCAGGACATCTGGGTTGTCTGACAGCGTGGTCGAGGGATCCGCCAGCAGCGCGCGCACCCTGCCCGCGTCGGCCGCGATGATCTGTTCGCCGCAGACCTGTCCGTCGCAGACCTGTCCGTCGCAGACCTGTTCGCCGCAGTCCCCATCAGCCGCACGGGCCGGGCCCGCCGCGACAAGGCCCAAGGTCAGCAGCAAGCTGGTCAGCAGCAAGCTGGTCAGCAGCCGGCGCGAGCCGGGCAAGCCCTTTTGGGACGGTTCAGCCGCTGGGACTGCATCGCGCACCACGACCTCCACTCATCGACACATGTCAATTACCGCAAGTCGACCCCTAAGGCAAGACTCTTCGCGGGGTGCGTAGAATATTTCGCAGCAAGGCACACACAAGTCGGCCCGCCCTCCATCGAGAAGAGCGGGCCAGGCTTGATAGCCACGAAGCGAAACAGCGCGTGCAGGCCTAGCGCTTGCTGAACTGGAAGCGCTTGCGAGCGCCCGGCTGTCCGTACTTCTTGCGTTCGACCTTGCGAGCATCGCGGGTCAGCAGGCCAGATTGCCGCAGCACAGGCCGAAGTTCGGGCTTGAATTCCAACAGGGCACGGGCGATGCCCAAGCGGACGGCGCCGGCCTGACCGGACTTGCCACCGCCACACACGTTGGCCACGATGTCGAAGTCATCCGTCGTGTCGGTCACCGTGAGGGGCTGCTTCAGCACGAGCTTGATGCTTTCTCGGTTGAAGTAGGCATCCACGGGGGTCTTGTTCACCGTGATGCGGCCATGGCCGGGACGGAGATAGACCCGAGCGACAGCGGACTTCCGCCGACCTGTGCCGTAGTACTGGGTGAGGGTCGCCATGAGGAGTGTCCTTCAGATGTATTCAGGAAAGGGCTGAGGCTGCTGGGCGGAGTGCGGATGTTCGGCCCCAGCGTAGATCTTCAGCTTGCCGATGACGCCGCGAGAGAGGCGGTTCTTCGGCAGCATCCCCTTCACGGCCTGACGGATGATCCGTTCGGGGTCTTCGGTCACGAGCTGGCGCGCCGTCCGCGTCTTCAGCCCACCGGTGTAGCCGCTGTAGGCGTAGTACTTCTTCTGGTCGAGCTTGCGACCGGTGAAGGCCACCTTCTCGGCGTTGATGACGATCACGTAGTCGCCGCAGTCGACGTGGGGCGTGAAGTCAGTCTTGTGTTTGCCACGCAAGGCCGTCGCGATGCGAGTCGACAGCCGGCCGAGCGTCTGGTCGGCAGCGTCGATCAGGTACCACGAGCGCACCACGGTTTCAGACCGGGCGATGGTCGTGTTCATCAGGTCACCAGGATGGTTCGAGAATCAGGTTCGGGGCCAGAGTGGCCGTGAACCAGCGCCCAAGAGCCCAAGAGAGAGGGCGGCTGGTGTGCGGTGCAAGAAGATCTGCACCCACACGCCAACAGGTCCAAGGGCGGACCGGTCGCGTTTAGTCATCCAGGGGGGGGGTGTCAAGGCGTCGCCAGCACGATCGACAGGCCGTTCTTGCCCACGGCAGAGCGCGTTCGTCAGGACATGCCCCCACTGCTCCAGTAAGCACGTGGGGTGATTGGACTTTGGGCACCGGTCCTGGTTCCGCTCCGCCGGCCCCCTCTGACACCTCGCTCATGTAGGCTCCGCTCCAAACTCGGAGTCCACCACGTCTACCTACCTCGGCATCGGTGACCGCCCCCTGCAGCCCGCCGACCAGGAGCTGCTCGGCATCCAGCCCTATGCGGAAGCCCTCACCGAGTTCATCTCCCAGTGCGCCACGCCGCTGACCATCGGCCTCCAGGGCGACTGGGGATCCGGCAAGACCAGCCTGATGAACCTGATCCGGGGCGGCCTGAAGAAGTCGAAGACGCCCTACCCGACGGTCTGGGTGAACACCTGGCAGTTCGCCCAGCTCGGCGAGTCCGAGACCCTGTTTGTCTCGGTGCTCCAGGGCATCGTGGACGGGCTGGCGGAACAAGTGCCCCGCGAGTTCTCGGCGCAGGTAGAGAAGGTGACCCGCTTCATGGCCTGGGCGGCGGTCAGCGTGGCTGCGCACGTGACCGAGAACCAGACGGGGATCCCGGTGACACGGGCCCTGCCAGGTGGCGCTCCACCGGCCCGGCACCGCCTGGCGGCCGAGCTGAAGACGTCGCTTCATGACCTGGTCGGGGTGGTGCGCAAGAACCACGAGCGGGTCGTGTTGTTCATCGACGACCTGGACCGCGTACCGCCTTGCCGAGCGGTGCAGATCCTCGAGGCGCTCAAGAATTTCCTGGACGTGCCGGGGCTGGTGACGGTGCTGGCCTGCGACTACGGCGTGATCGTGCGCGGGCTGCCCCAGCGCATGGGGGTCTCCGAATCCGATCTGGGGCGATCCTTCTTCGACAAGATCATCCAGGTGCCCTTCCGCATGCCGGTACACGTCTACAAGGCGAACTCCTACGTCGGTGAGCTCCTCAAGCGCATCGGGGTCGCGGTCGAGGGTCGGGACCTGGAGAAGATCACCAACGTGCTCCGTTACAGCGTGGGCCTGAACCCGCGCGCCCTCAAGCGCCACGCGAACACCTTGCTCCTCCTGGTCAAGGTGGCCGCCAAGACCCACAGCTTTGCCACCAAAAAAGAGCAGCTCGAGGGTCCCCTGGTGATGCTGAGCTTGACGGCGATGGAGTCCAAGTACCCAGAACTGCACGCATTCCTTGCGGGCCTGGCCAGACAGCAAGACGACGGGGCCTTGCTGCAAGTCCTCTCGGGCGATCTCTCTCCGGCCGCGGACGAGGTCTGGCTGGAGAAGTACGCCCAGCCCGACGCCGAGGACGGGCCGGACTCCATCCCCAAGGTGGCCATCACGGACCCAAAGCTCTCCCGCTTCCTCGCCGCCTTCCGCGATCTGGTGGACCGCGACGGCGACAACAAGCTCAACGCCGCCGAGCTGGCGCTGCTGTGCCGCATGTTCGACCTCTCGGCCGTGTCCTCTGTAGGCGAGGTCAAGCGCAAGTCCAGCCCCCGCCGGAAGCGGCCCTGGACAGCCGAGGAGTACGTGGCCGACGTGGCCAAGAGGATGGCGGCCGAGCCACCGGTCGTAGAGGTCCACCGGCGTCTGGTCGAGCTGTTCCAGCGCCTGCACCGCGAGCGGGTGCTCAAGCTGCACTGGGGCAAGGGCACGCAGATGGGCAGTATGGTGCCGAAAATCGACGGCTTGGGGCTCTTGCAAGCATACTCCAATGGGGCCATCAACGCGGGGCCATGCTGGATCTGGATCAAGGCCAAGGAGAGCGGCCGTGAGGCCATCATCGAGGGGCTGGAGCGCCTGACCGGTGACCCCATCCTGCCCCGTCTCCAGGTGGAGGATCCGGAGGACTGGTGGTTCAACCTCACCCCGATCCTGGTGGAGCGGGACCCGCAACTCCATGGGCTGGAAGCCTGGCTACGCTCCTGCGCCCAGCTCTTGGCCTGAGGCGGCGCGGGCGCGGCGGCCAAGGTGGACCGGGCTAGGGGCTGGGCCAGGTCCCGGGCGTTCGTGCCTTGACTGCTGCCCGCCACGTGGTAACGGTTGCGGCGCACGGGTTCACTCCCGTGACCGCCCACGACAAGGGTGCCGACCATCCACGCCCAACGGGCGCCAAGCAACGGTTTCTCATGCAGAACAAGGCTGATCTCGGAAAGCGCTACACTTGCTTCAGTTGCGGGGGCAAGTTCTACGATCTCAACCGGCCCGAAGCCGTCTGCCCCAAGTGCGGCGCGGACCAGGCCACCAGTCCTCTACCCGACCCTCGGGTCGCCGTGATGTCGAAGTACAAGGCGGCATCCAAGGCCGCATCCAAGGCCGCATCCAAGACTGCATCCAAGACCGCGTCCAAGACCGCGTCCAAGACCGCATCCAAAAAAACGGGCGGCCCCTACCAGGCCAATCTCGACGACACCAGCGATGACGCGGACAAGGGTGCCAGCGAGGACACCGAGAATACTGAGAAAACCGAGAAAACCGAAGACAAGTAGTCCTAGCCCTCAGCTCGGCCGCGGCGTGTCGCGACACGTGACGTGTACCAGGCACAGCCCCTGTGCTGGAGCCGTGGCGCCGGCCAGTGACCGGTCGTGCGCTGCCAGCACTTCAGCGACGTAGTGGGGCGGCCAGCGCCCGCGACCCACCTCGACCAGGGTCCCGGTCATGACCCGCGCCTGATGTCGCAAAAAACCGTGGCCCTGGTACTCGAAGTGGACCTCGTCATCCACCGCCAGAACCCGGGCCCCGCTCAGCCTTCGCACGGGACTGCGGGCCGAGCAGCCATGGGCCCGAAAGCTGGTGAAGTCGTGCTCGCCGACCAAGACCTCGGCCGCCGCGTCCATCGCCACCACGTCCAAGGGGCGCTCGATATGCCAGACCCGTGCATGCCGAAAGGGACAGCGCACCCGCCGGTTCAGGACTCGGTACCGATAGAGCTTGCCCGTCGTAAAAAGCCGGGGATCAAAGCCCTCTGAGACCTGTCGGGCCGCCAGACAGGCGATGTCGGGCGGCAGGAAGAAGTTGAGCCCACCGACGACGCTGACCGCCGAGCGCGAGACCCGCGTCGAAAAGGACGCGACCTGGTGCAGAGCATGTACGCCAGCATCCGTTCGCCCCGAGGCCCGCACGCAGACCCGCTCGCCCCCCAGGACGGCGGCCAGCGCGTCCTCGACCTGCCCCTGGATGGTGGGCCCCTGGGGCTGTCGCTGCCAGCCAAGATAGGCTCGGCCGTCCCATGCCAGATCGATGCGCCACGTCGTGCGGTCCCCGGGCTCAGCCATGGCCGAAGATGGTGGTGGACCGGGCGGCGGACCGGGCGGCGGCAACACGCGAGATCAGTAGTGCAACGACAGGCCGATGGTGACCTGGTCGTTGGACAGGTCGATGCCGTCCTGGAAGATACCGACGTT
>JAADHA010000470.1 GCA_013152105.1 Oligoflexia bacterium
ATCAGGACCAGCGCTTTGTGATCGACCGCGCGCACCCCCGGTGCGAGCTGGTGGCTGAGCCCTTGCCTGCCGTCCTGCGGAACGCGCCGCGCCTGACCCAGGACCAGCTCTTGCGCCTGTGCCGGCTGGGGCTGCGCATTGAGTCCCGCCTCGCTTGCCCGGTAGATGTGGAGTGGGCCCTGGACCCGGCGGGGCAGATCTGGATCCTCCAGGCCCGGCCCGTGACCGCCGGGGCGGACATTCGACGTGCTGGACCCACGGTCTGGACCCGCCGCTTTGTGGGCGAGCGCTGGACCGTGCCAGCGACGCCACTGGGCTGGTCGCTGATGCGCGAGCTGCTCGAGTGGTTCATCGCCTACCCCGAGACCAGCCGGCGCTACCTGGGCGGCGATCCACCGACCCGCCTGGTGCGCTTCGCCCCCTACTTCAACGTGACGGTCTTTCGACGCCTGGCCTTCAAGCTTCCGGGCTTTGCGCCGCCTCGCTTCATGGTCGAGCTGCTGCCTGGCGACGAAGAGCACGGCTGGCTTGCAAGCCGCGCGCAGCCCCCGGATCTGCGGGTCTACGCCTCGATCATCGCTGAGACCCTTCGCGAGCGCCGCTGGGAGCGCTTCCGCTGGAACCTGTTCACCAATGACCGGGCCTGGGAACGCCTGGTGCCGCAGCTCGAGCGGCGCCTGACCGAGCTCGCCCAGCCGATTCAGCGCCGGGTCGATGCGCTGGCCCACGCCGAGGTCTGTCTGGGGCTGGCCCGCGAGTACGTCAAGGTGCATATCTGTAGCCTGCTCTTCGCAAACATCTGGTTCCAGGCGGCTCAGGCGGCCTTGGATCAAGCCGGCCTGTCACGGCTGGCGGCCGACGTGCTGGCGCCTCCCCAAGAGACCTTGACCGCCCAGGCCAACCGTGACCTGTGGCGCTTGGGTCGAGGGGATCTGTCCCTCTCGGCCTTTCTGGATGCCTACGGACACCGCGCCGAAGGCTCCTGGGAGATCTTCACGCCTCGGTGGCGCGAGGACCCCGACCACGTGCTTGGCATGGCCGCTTCCCTGGCCAGCCACCCAGACCCCGCGATCGCCGCCGGTCAGGCTGCCGAGAGGGCGCGCCTGGCGCTAGGCCAGTTGGGGGGCTTGACCGCCTCGCTGGTGTCGCTGGCGCGTCGCTACCTGGCCCTCCGAGAAGACCAGCGCTTCTGGTTCGACCGCATCGCTTGGGAGTGGAAGCGGGCCTGGCTGTGGCTCGAAGCGGACACCGGCCTGGCCCTGCGCTTTCTAGAGGCCGCCGAGGTGCACTCGCTCCTGGACGGCGAGCTGTCGATACAGCGCGCCCAGGCCCTCATCGCAAGTCGTCAGGCGGACTGGGAAGCGGAGCGCTTGCGTCGCGCCCAGGGCGATGAAGCGCCGACCTTCCTGGTGGGTGAGGACGCGGTCGTCCAGGTGGACGCCCGAGGCTCGCAGCTTCAGGGCATGGGGATCTCGCCGGGGGGGGTCACCGGCCCCGCGCGCATCGTGCGCACCTTGGCGGATGCCCACCGGCTGCGTCCCGGCGACATCCTGGTCACGCGCGCCACCGACCCGGCCTGGACCCCGCTCTTCCTCAACGCCTGCGGGCTGGTGATGGAGATCGGCGGCATGCTCTCGCACGGTGCCGTGGTCGCGCGCGAGTACCGCCTGCCAGCGGTGGTCAACGTCGTCGACGCCACGCGCCGCCTGCATGACGGCCAGACCATCACCCTGGACGGAACTCGCGGGCGGGTCTGGATCCGCTGATCAGGGGGGCGACAGCGACGATCGAAAGGCCAGGACCGATGGGTCTACCTGGCGTCCCGCGTCGCCTTCCTTGGCGATGAAGACATCGATCTGGTCCAAGGCCAGGGCGGGCATGCCGGCCTGGGCCGCCACCTGGGCGAAGTCCAGACGCTCGGCCTGGGCATCCATCACGAAGCTGCTCTGCGGTGGGTTCTGCAAGGCGCGATACCACAGCCGAAGTCCCTCTTCGACCTGGCCTTCCCCCACCAACAGGCGCCCGTAGCCCTTCATGGCAAAGGTGTTGTGGGGTTCAAAGGCCCACTCTTGCGCAAACAGGCTGTGTTCCCCTTGCCAGGCGGCGATGCGGGGCACGGTCATCGGCAGCCAGACCAGGGACCAGGCCACGACCAGCACCGAGGCCGCCCAGGTCGGCAGCCGTCGGGGAATGGCGCCGCCCAGCAGCGGGGTCGCGACCGCCATGGGCAGGTAGAGGTAGCGGCTGGACTGTTGGCCGAAGCTGAGGGCGGCCAGGGCCCCCGGCGAGATCATCAGGGCCCAGGTCGCCACGGCCGCTGCCAGGTGTCGGCCTCGTGCCCCGCCGTGTGCCAGACCCGCGGCCCCGATCAGCAGGACCGCCACGCCCACCCAGGCGATCGGCTGCCCACCGGGTACGACCAGGTGCGTGAAGCCGGCGCGGACGGGCATGGTGAGGGGCCAGCGCAGGTAGTCCGTCCACAGGCCCAAGAAGTCGACCCAGCCGCGCGCCAGCAGGTCGAAGGCCGAGGTCTTGAAGTGCCCCACGATGGCGGTGTGCCAGACGGAGTGCGCCATCGCGATGGGCGCCAGGCTGAGCAGGTGGACCAGGGCGTCTCGCCAGCTCCGCAGCAGTAGGAGCACCAGCGGCAGGGCGGCCAGCCAGGACAGCGAGGCTTCCTTGCTGAGCAGGGCCAGCAGGAAGAGGAGCCCGCCACCCGCGGCACGCAGCCACAGGGATGGCCGCCTTGACAGGGCCAGCAGGAGCGCGAGCAGCAGCCAGGCCGAGGCGAGGAGATCGTAGGTGTCGGCCATCCAGCAGACGACATCCGGCAACAGCGGGTGGACGGCCCAGGCGGTCGCCAGCAGGCCCGCCACGGCGATGCCTGCACCCACGCGGCGGGCCACCGCGAAAAGCAGCCCGAGGTTGGCGAGGTGGAGCAAGACATTGAGGACGCGGAATGGCGTCGGCGTGCGGCCGAAGAGCCCGGCCCACACCTGGTAGAGCGAGCTGGTGAGGGGGCGCCAGAGGTAGCCGGGGCGGTTGGCGGCGTGGGCATGGGTCGGGACCAGCCACTCTCCAAGGATGTCGCCTGGGTGCATGTGGTCGCGGATCAGCGGGCGGCCGTCCACCACCCAGTCCGCGCCGAAGCAGGCGGGCAGGTAGAGCAGCAGGGTGATCAGCACCGGCAGGGCCAGCCACAGCCAGCTCCGCGTGCGATCGGTCACTTGACGAAGGCCTCGATGCTGCGCTGGAACTCGATCCGGTCCACCAGGTCGGTCAGGTAGTCCTGGGCGTCGCTGTTCCAGACCAGGACCGGGGACTGGTCGTAATGGTCGATCCAGGACTCATAGAGTTTGTTGAGGCGCCGGATGTAGCTGGCCGGGATCGCCTGTTCGCTGGGTCGCCCGCGCTGCTTGATCCGGCGGCGGATCGCCCTGACCGAGCAGCGCAGGTAGATCATCAGGTCCGGCGGTCGCAGGGCCTGCTGCATGGTGTGGTACAGCTCCATATAGGTCTGGTAGTCGCGTTTGGAGATCTTCCGGGCCCGGTACAGGTTCGTGCAGAAGATCTCGGCGTCCTCGTAGATCGAGCGGTCCTGGATGATGGTCGTGGTGCGCTTCTGCAGGCCCATTTGAAGTCGAAACTTGTGGGTCAGGAAGTAGAGCTGGCTGTGGAAGGCCCAGGCCCGCATGTCCTTGTAGAAGTCGTCGAGGTAGGGGTTGTCGGTGAACGGCTCATAGACCGGCTGGAAGCCATAGGTCTGGTGGAGGAACTCGACCATCGACGTCTTGCCGACGCCCATATTGCCGGCGATGGCGATGAACTTGGGTGTCGCGCTGTCCGTCGCTGCGCTGTCCGTCGTGGAAGGCTCAGGTCCTGCCCCAGGGCTCACCGCTGCACCGCCAGGTCCACCGTGCCGCTGTTGCCGTAAGCATCGGTGACCACGGCCGAGATGGCGTCGCTGGGTGCAGTCGCGTCGAAGACCGACCAGCCATCCAGCACGGTCGCCACGGATTCGTCCGTCGACTCGGTCCCGTCGCTGAGCAGCCAGGTCAGGGTGGGCTCCACCAGGGGATTGCTGCCCTTGCTGTTGCCGGCCAGATCGACCAGCCTCCAGCCCCAGGGGGGGGCCAGAATGCGCGCCGACACAGTGCTGTCGGTGGCTGTCAGGTCCAGCTCGGCTGGGAGCAGCTCGAAGGGATCGGTCGTGAGTTCGTAGGGCTCGGTGTCCCAGGGCCATGTGGTGGCCGTGCCCAGGTAGCGCTCGCCTTCGATTCGCAGGCGGTAGGTGCCGGTCGGAAGCCCGGCGCGATCTTCGCCCCACGAGACCGCTTGCCAGGCGGCCCACCAGGTGTGGGTCTGCTCGGCCTCGGCCGGGTAGAGCGGGTCGGGGAGCCAGGTCATGATGATGTCGGTCCGGTCGCTGCTGACTTCGCGTCCGCTGCGCGTCGTGACCGGCTGGAAGGTGCCGTCCTTTGATTCGCGTTCAAGCACGATCTTGGGCGAGTCCACCATCGGGTCGCCGCCGTGCCACACGATCTGCACGGCGTCCTGTACGCGGCGGAGCTGTGCTGGCGGTGCGGTGAGCGCCTGCAGGCCGTTTTCTTGGAGCGGGGTGTAGAGGTCCTTGGGGACGGTGTCGGCCCAGGTACCAGCCTGGGGCGTCGTGTCGGGCGGCACCACGCCCAGGGGCCAGTCATCGTAGGTGGTGGTCGGGTACAGGCCCAGCGGGTCGGCGGGCTCGATGAGGTCGTCACCGAGCCGCTCGTCCACCATCTGCAGCATTCCCTCCATGATGTGTTCGGCACCCAGGGGTCCCCAGAAGGTGATGTTCGGTTCATAGCCGCCCATCAGCCAGTCCTCGGGGATCAGCAGGTAGCCTTCGTGGTCCTGGGCGTAGCCGACGGGCAGGGCGTAGTCGTAGCCGAGCTCGGCCTTGGCGCGGCGTCGGAACTGCTCGGAGTAGAGGCTGGTGGTCTCGCCCGGGAAGAAGCCGATCAGCGCGGTGTCGTCGACATCTTGGCCGTCGGCCGTGTGGATGGCGATGCCGTCGATGCGCGCCGCCGTGGAGTTCGCCCGCATCATGTGCGCCAGGGGCAGCTCCATCTGCTCTATGTCCAGGCCGAAGATGCCGAAGATCAGGCTGGAGATCAGGCCGACGTCCATGCACCCGTCGTAGGGGAAGGCGTCGCTGCCGATGGTGCCGGAGCTGATCAGCGGGTCTTCGTAGCCGCAGAAGACACCGCCGTACTGCGCGTTGAACTCGTCGATGGGCGAGATGATCTGGCCTTGGTCGTCATAGACCACGTCGTCGGCGTGGTAGTCCGGGTCGTCGTCGAAGGGGCTGTAGACCAGGTCTGCGTAGGAACGATGGACGCTGATCTGGTCCCGCTCCATGGAGATGCCGCGGCTGGCGCTCTGGAGCTTGATCGGCTGGGTCGAGGTCGGGGTGGCCTCCCACAAATCATGGATCGCCTGGGCACCGTACTCGCCGATGGTCTCGATGCGGGCCATGCCGTCGTCGGTGCCGGCGGGCGATGCGTCCCCGCCGCCGCCCTGGAGGTGCGCCACGACCAGGGGTGTGTCGAAGGTCTCTTCGACGCTACGGGTGATCCCGCCGACGCTGTCGGTGGAGAGCAGGGGGTTGTCCTCGCTCAGCGTGGTCCCGTGCATGCCGAAGGTGAAGAAGAAGCCCAGGGGTTCGCCGGCCGCTGTGTCGACCCGCAGGATCCACAGATTGGGGTCCTTGTAGCTGCCAGGCGGGATGTCCTCGAAGAAGTCCAGATTGTCGTTCTCGTCGCGGCGGTCGCGGTAGACCTTGTCGTCGGGGTCCCAGTCCTTTGCCATGCCGATGCCGATGGCGGCGTCGACACGCGAGTCGTAGGCTTGCAAGGCCAGGTCGGTCAAGCCCCCGACGATGCGCTGGAAGATCTCTTCGTCGTAGCGGTCACCGCCCAAGAAGAAGCCTTCCTGCTTGGTGAAGTCCCCGACCATCTGGTGGGTGTGGGCGGTCGCGACGACGACCTTGCCCTGCATATCGATGCCGGTCGCGGCGGTCAGGCGGGACTCGATTTCGTCTACGAAGCCGTCAAAGCTGTAGATCAGGTCCAGGCGGAGCAGGACGAGCTGTTCGTTCCCGGCTTCCAGCCACAGCGCTTGGGCCCGGGCCGGTGTGTGGACGCCCGCGCTGGGGACGAAACCCACCGGGTAGGGCGACTTTCGATTGTCGACCTTGGACGATCCGCCCAGGTAGATGGTGCGCGAGGAGAAGCCCCCCATCGGCGCGCCGACTGGCAGGTCGAGCACACCCTGGGCCATCCCCGCGATGGGATCGCCCGCCTGCACCGTGAGCGGTGTCCGGTCGGCGGAGGGCGTCTCGGGCGTACAGGCCGCGAGGAGGATGATCGAGAGGGAGAGGAGCACGGTGCTTCCCTGGTGCAAGATGACGCTGTGGCGAGGCGTGAAGCGAGAGGCGAACTGCGGCCAGCGCGCACCATCATATCCGCGTGGTGGCTTCAGGCCGTGCGGTAGTCGCCTGCATCAAGGCCGTAGGCCTTCATCTTCGTGTACAGGGTGCGCCGCGTGATGCCGGCTGCCCGGGCGGTATTTCCCAGATGCCCCTTGTTTCGCTTGAGCAAGCGCTGCAGGTAGGTCCGTTCCACCTGGGCCACGGCGCGGTCGGTCGCGGCCTTCATCGGAATGGAGTCGTCCACTGGGAGCAAGGTGGGTTCGTTGACACAGTGTTCACCGGTCATGTCGTCGGGCAGCATCTCCAGCTTGATCTCGGCCCCGGCGGCGACGATGACCCATCGTTCGCACATCGATCGAAGCTGCCGCACATTGCCGGGCCAGCGGTAGGCCATGATGGCCTGCATCGCGTCGCTGGTCAGCGTGGGGGGCTCGATGCCATAGGCCCTGGCGGTGTCTTCCAGAAAGTGTCGGGTCAGCAGGGGGATGTCTTCGGGGCGTTCGCGCAAGGGGGGCAGCAGGACCGGAAAGACGTTGAGCCGGTAGAACAGGTCTTGGCGGAATGCCTTGTTCGCGACCGCCGACTCCAGGTCCACATTCGTCGCGGCGATGATCCGCACATTGACCGAGACCGTGTCCTGCCCGCCGACCCGGCGGAAGCGCATCTCTTCGAGGACCCGCAACAGGTTTACCTGGACATTGAGGCTGGTCTCACCGAGCTCATCCAGGAAGAGGGTGCCGCCGTCGGCCATCTCGAACACGCCCCGCCGGCGACCACCCGCACCCGTGAAGCTGCCCTTTTCGTGACCGAAGAGTTCGCTCTCCAGCAGGGATTCGGTGAAGGCGCCGCAGTTCACGCTGATGAAGGGCTGTTCGCGGCGGCGGCTGCGTTCGTGGATGGCCCGGCTGACCAGCTCTTTGCCGGTCCCGGTGTCTCCGCGGATCAGCACCGTGGCGTCCGTGGCGGCCACCGCACGGATCTGGTCGAAGACCCGCAGCATCCGAGGGCTTTGGGTGAGCATATGGCTGAAGCCGTCGCGGTCGCGGACCTGTTCGCGGGCTCGGGCCAGGGCGCGGTTGCCGCGGGCGTCGGCCAGGGCCAGGCTGACCGATTCGACCAGGCGAGCGCGGCTGAATGGCTGCGGCAGGACATCGATCGCGCCGCGGCGCACGGCCTGTACGCCCAGGTCCATGTCGGGTTGGGACATGGTCGCCAGCACCGGGACGCCGGGGGCCCGTTAGCGCAACAGGTCCAGCATGCGTGAGCCCTGCAG
>JAADHA010000250.1 GCA_013152105.1 Oligoflexia bacterium
GGGGACCGGCGGCGACGCGGGGACCGGCGGCAACACCGGCGTGCTGGAATTCGTGGGCTCGGGAACTGCGCGCGGCAACTACTCGGGGACCGAATCCCTGGTCTTCACCGGCGACTCCGGTGGCGGAGACGTGCTCTGCCAGCTCAGCTACAGCGTGACCAGCACCGCGCCACGGACGGACTGCCCCGATTGCGACTGGGCCTACGATGTGGTCTACGGCGACGTTAGCGTGGACGTCGACACCGACGGCATCTGCGACACCATCGGCTGGGACGCCGCGGCCCGGACCGCGTGGTCGGGTTCCACCAATGCCTATGGCTTCATCGCGGACTATTTCGGCCACGCTCCCGTCCTGATGATGGAGATCAAGGGCAAGTGGGGACCAGTCGACTTTGCGTCCTGGGACGAGACCAGCGGCGACTTCAGCTATAGCTGGGAGACCGGCGAGCACAGCTACTGAGTCGGCGCGCCGCCGTGAACATCGGCCGCCCAGCGTACACCCCACATTCTCTCGGAGGAGACCCCCATGATGACCCGAACCTGGGCACTGTCCGGCTTGGCCCTGGCCGCTGCCGGCTTGCTGGCCCCCGTCGCCTGCAAGGGCAAGAGCGACGACACAGCCGCCATTAGCGCGAATGTGTTTCTCCAGGATGCCAACAACTTCAGCTACTCCGGCGACGTGAGCGTGCCGTCTATCGTGACGGCCAGCGGCCAGGACATGACCATCTGCTGGGACCAGGTCAGCTCTGACATTCAGTGCCATGACATCGATCCGGTGCTGGATGTCGACAACCTGGGCCTGGCTCGCTTCCCCAACAAGACCCAAGCCGAGGTCGAACAGGGTCTGTCCCAGAACTCCCTGCTCCAGGCCGACATCGACGGCTATGTCGAGTGGAACACCGACCACAGCAGCACCTGCGTGCAGCTCGCGGACTTCAGCTTCTTCGGTACGCCGATCAACGTACCCAAGGAGTACACCGCGGACGGCGGCACCTACATGCTGATGCTGACCCAGGGCCTCGAACCTGGTGTTGGCGCCCGAGTGATCACATTCCTGGCACCCAGCACGGACAGCGACGTCACCAACGTCGACGTGCCGGATAGCTGCGGCCTGCTCGACTTCACGGCCTCGCTGGAGTCCTTGACCCCCTTGGACATTCCGGCGGCGGGGCCGTTTGTGATCGACTGGTCCGCCCTGACCAAGGACGGCATCGGTGCCGACCTGCTGCTCCCGAACATCGACCGCCTGATGGTCGCCTTCTACGAAGGACAGACCCCGGTCGATCTCCAGAGCCAGTTCTTGGACCTCGAGATAATCCCCGACGCCAGCTATTTGCTCGATCTCCCTGGCGGTACGACGGCCGACCTGGCTCAGGCCAGCGGCGACTCGGGCAACTTCACCGGCTTCTCGGGCGACGGGACCTGGCTACTCGCGCTCTTTTGCAGCCGCTGCTACAACCCCGCACCCGTCTTCTTGACGGTCGTCTCGCCGTCCTGAGGTCACCGATGCTTCCCTTCCTTCTGCCCGCCCTGGTCGCGCTCTCCTGCAACGGGGGCAAGGGCGGGGATGTCGCAATCTCCGACGTGCAGCTCACCCTCAGCGACGTCATCCCCACGGTGGCCACGGTCACCTGGACCACCAGCGAAGCCGTCCCCAGCGCCGTGCGCTACCAGACCGCCAGCCGCGATCTCGAGACCGCCTGGTCCTCCGCGGACACCAGCCACAGCGTCGTCCTGCTGGGGGTCAAGCCAGACACCGAGGTCAGCTACCAGGTCGTCGCCCAGGCGACTGATGGCAGCGGCGACGAGACCATCACCGACGCCGACACCTACACGACCGGCAACCTCCCCAGCGGCCTGCCCGCGACCCTGGTGGATGGCGAGGGCCAGGACCGCTGGATGTTGACCACGCTCATCGGGGCGACCACGGGACCGATCTTGATGAATCCCGACGGCGACATCACCTGGGCCTATGTGGACAAGCGCGGGTTGGACACCTACCGCGCACGGGCCCTGCGCGATGGCAGCGGTGTCATCTACAACGCCGCCAGCGTGTCGGGTGACCCGGCCGACAACAGCGAATTGGTCAAGGTGAGCTGGGACGGCAAAACCGAAGAGAGCATCGCCCTGCCGCTGCTGGCGCACGACTTCGTTGAGCTGTCCGATGGCACGCTGACGGCCATCGTGGTTGAATTCCGCGACGACGCCAAGGGCCAGCCCATTCGCGGCGACTCCCTGGTCGAGATCGCGCCGGACGGCACCCAGACCACCGTGTGGTCGGCATGGGACTGTTTCGATCCCGAGACCACGCCGGGAGACGAACCCAAGATCGGCTGGACCTTCGTCAACGCCCTCGACGTCACCGACGACGAATCCGCCTACATCATCAGCGTCCGCAACTTCAGCAGCATCGTACACATCGACCGGGCCACCGGGGCCTGTGACTGGGCGATCGGGGGCGATGTCGGGACGATCTCCCTCGACGGCGCGACCTACCACCATGAACACCAGTTCGAGCTGGTCGGGGACCGCCTGCTGGTCTTCGACAACGCGGGCCTGGCCTTCAACAAGAGCCGCGCGCTGGAGTTCAATGTGGACTGGGAAGCGGGCGTGGCGACCGAGGTCTGGCGCTACGAACCCGATCCCACCATCAACGGCTTCGTGCTGGGGGACGTGGCCCGCTTCGATGACGGTGACACGCTGATCACCTGGTCGGTGGCTGGCGAGATCGACCGGGTAGACGCAAACGGTGTGCCCAAGTGGACCCTCAACACCGAGCTCGGCTTCGCCTTCGGCTTCATGAGCCTGAAGACGGACCTCTACGAGTGACCCCATGATGCCGCTCGCCCTGCTCCTCCTCTCGCTCGCTTGCGGGCGGACCCAGGGGACCGGGGACGACTCCGGGGCCACTGGAGACGCGGGGACGGCGGACAGCGGCACCAGCGACGGCGGGACCAGCGACGGCGGCACCAGCGACAGCGGCACCAGTGACGGGGGGACCAGCGATGGCGGCACCACGCCTCTGGGCGCGCTCAGCGATCTCTCCCTCAGCCAGAACGACGCGGTCGTGACCTTGCTGGAGCTTCACTGGACCCAGACCAACAACGCCGACGCGGCGTGGATCACCTACAGCTTTGAAGACCAGGTCCTGACCTCGCCCGTCCTCGCCCGTGCCGCGGGTAGCCAGTCCGAGGTCTTGCTGGGGATCCCGCCCGAGACCCAGGTCACCGCAACCCTCACCCTCCAGACCGGCGACGAGTCGCTCACCAGCGAAGCCCTGATCGCCTCGACCGGGACGCTGCCCGCGGACCTTGACGTGCCCGATCTCGTACAGTGGGATCCCGTCGCCGCGGCCTCTCAGCGCTACGCCCTGACCGCGGTCAATGTGGGCAGCTACGACTTCTACGGCCCCTGCTACGTGGTGATCGTGGACCGTCAGGGCCGCATTGTGTGGTATGACTCCGTCGATGACAGTCGCTTGACCTGGCAACCTCGGATCAGCCTGGATGGCACGCACCTGCTGTATGAGGCGTCGACCTACTACGTCTACGATGACTCGGTCCAAGCCTCCATCAAGCGCCTGACCCTGGACAATGCCCAGGTCGATGAGACCTTCATCGAGGGATTGGGGCTGGCATGGTCCGAGATGCCCGATGGCAGCTTTGTCTTCGGCTATGCCGAGAGTGGCTATGAGTTCCACCTGGAGCGGATCAGCGCCGACGGAATGCGTAGCCGGATCTGGTCCTGCTATCCGTGGATGAAGAAGTACGACAACGGCTACTGGGCATGCAACCCCAACGCCATCGTCGTAGACTTCGACCGCAACACGGCACTATACTCCATGTTCGACACCAGCACGATCGTCGAGATCGACCTGGACAGTGGCGAGATGCTACGCCAATTCGGCCAAGTCGAGGGCAGCTACGTTTTCGACCCCGACGACAGCGTCTTTGATCTCCAGCACTACCCGAACTGGACGCCTGATGGCACGCTCCTCTTGTCCACCCACGCGCAGGGGAACCGTCGGACCCAGTTCATTCGCGAGTACAGCGTCAACGACAAGACACAGACCCTCGACCAGATCTGGAGCTACCAGGAACCCGCTGGCTACTACGCGGACTACGCGGGCGGTGCCTTGCGCATCGACAACGGCAACACCATGATCAGCGTGGGCACCGATGGCGCCGTGCTGGAAGTCGACCCAAAGGGCGAGATCGTCTGGGAGCTGGACTGGCACGGCCACCTGATTGGCAATGTCACGGCCCTCGACGATCTGTACGCGCTCAATCAGGGCTGGTAGGGGTTGGTCCGGCGGTCAGCCATCCTGTCGCACCAGCATGAAGAAAGCGCCGATCCGCTGGCCCTTTTTGTAGGCCGCGCCGATGGTGACGTGGGCGCTCACCCGGCGCATGAAGTCGCGGGTCTTGTGGTACACAAAGAATTGCAGGCCGCGGCTGTTGGGGCGCACGCGCGGCCAGGTCGAGGGGACATCGTGGTCGGGGACCCGGAAGTAGTCGATCACCGTGCCGCCACGGTCCGCCCAGTCAGGCTGGTGATCGGTCGAGGTGTGGATGAAGTAGCCAGGGCCGATCAAGGGGGTAAACGGAGAGTCGTTGTACCCGAAGAGCTGGTCGGGATGGTCGGGATGACGGACCATCGGCTTCTTGAAGCGGCGCCCGAAGGCCGGCAGGGGCAGGTTGTTCCAGCCTTGGTGGATCACGGGCTGGCCGGCAGGGGTCGAGGGAGAGACGAAGTCGTTGAGGGTCAGCGGGGCGCCGTGGGCGGCCAGATCGAAGAGGAGGGGCTGCATCTTGCGAGGCGAGCCCTGCACCTGGGCCAAGCGCTGGCCGGGGCTGAGCCCGTCGAGGAAGGCGGCGATCCGGTCGATGCCGGTCCCCGAGAGGACCAACTCGCTGAGGTCGACTTGCGTCATGGCTGCGTCCAGGCTGGTGGCGTCTGCCCGGGTGGTTAACCGGCCGCGCGATTCGCCTGGTCCTGATCGCCGCTGGGCGGGGCGGGTGCGTCACCGGTGCGGGCCCAGCGCTGCCGTGCCTGGTCGAAGTCCAAGGGCCGCGCGGTCCGCGGCCGAATGGTCAGCCGGGCCGTCTCGAAGAAGCCCTGCATCGTGCGGAACATGCTGCTGGTGTCGATCCAGCAGGCCCTCATGCAACCTTCGCAGCTTGCCGCCTCGAGCATGCGGCGGTGCTCGTAGAGGGCCGAGTGGAAGTACTCTTCAAAGCCAGGATCCATGAAGTCCAGGTGCTGATGCACCGTGCGATGACAGATCGTGAACTGCCCGTTGGGGGCCACGCTGAAGTACAGGCGACCGGCGTCGCAGCCATCGGCCGGGAAGCGTCCCGTCTTCAGGTACATCCGGCTGGCTTCAAGGTAGGGCGTGCTGTTGAGGATCGGCGCGCCGTCGGCCTTGAGCTGGATGATCCGGTCATAGGCTCGGTCGATCCGGGCCCGGACCTGGCTCGCACCCTCTCCCCTGCCGATGCCCAGCTCGGGGCGGTAGCGGATGAAGCGCGCTTCCCAGTTGCGGACCCCGTCCTTGGCGTCCGCCAGCAGCTCGACCGGCAAGAAGCTGACCGCGAAGCCGATGTCCCCCGCGAAACGCACCAGGTCGGGCAGCTCTTCCAGGTTCAGGTTGCTGACCACGCAGTTGATGGTCGGCATGGCGCCTGAGACGCCTTGGAGGCGCTGGCCGATGTGGGTCATCGTGCGAACGGCGTCGTCCCAGGCGCCGTCGACCTCGCAGATGTCGTCGAAGCGCGTCGGGTAGAGGCTGTCCAGGCTGATGCTGAAGTTCTTCAGGCCCAGGTCGATGCAGCGGTCCACCCGGTCGAGGTAGGCGCGGCCCGCAACCACATTGCGACCATTCCCCTGGGGTACACCGTTGGTCAGCACGCGCAGGTTCAGGCCCTGGTCGATGAAGGCCTGGACCGCGGTCTCCAGGTTCTTGGATGCGAAGGGCTCGCCGCCACCGATGCTGAGCTGGACCACGCCCAAGCGGGCCATCTTGGCGGCCATCACGTGGATCTCATCGGGGCGCAGTTCTTCCTTTTCGTCGCCGTAGCGCCAGATCCCGCACATCTTGCAGGTCAAGTTGCAGCGGTGTGTGATCCCCCAGTGGGCGTAGACCGGCACGCGCCGCGTGAGGGCGGCCTGGGCGATACGAGCGTAGTTTCGGGCCGTGAAGCGGATCATTGCAGCGGTGCCTGGTCGGCGGGAGGCGCGGACCGTGAAGGGGTCGGTGCAGCCTTCCTAGCCTGTTCTTCCACACGGTCAGGTCTGGGGATCAGCCAAGCTCCAGGCAGCTCTGCCGGGTGGCCTCGATCATGTGGGCCACGTCCTTGTCGGAGAGGTTGGGGTGGACCGGCAGGTGGAGCAGGTGGGCGAAGGCGTCCGCCGCGTTGGGGCAGGTGGCGGCGAACTCGGCGAAGAGCGGGTTGCTGGAGCAGTCGCTCATGTAGCCGACGGTCGTGTCCACGCCTCGCTGGCGCAGGGCGCCGGCCAGGGCGTCGCGGCGCGCGTGGTGGACGACGAAGCTCATGTAGATGGGCTCGGCGCCATCGGGGTAGGTCGGGACCGTGAGACCCGGCACGTGGGCCAGGCCGGCGTCCAACTTGCGACCGTTGCGGATCCGCGCGCCGTTGAGCGACTCCAGGCGGTTGATCTGGGCCAGGCCGACCGCCGCCTGGGCAGCGCGGGCCTGGCTGGTGGCAGCGTAGTGGGGCGGCAGGTGGTCGTAGCGGACCTCGGCTTCGCCAAAGCGTTCGTGGATCGGGTCCTGCCCCATCTTGTTGCCCAGGACCACCGCCGGGTGCACGGTGGCCCAGTAGACCAATGGGTGCGTGGCCACGTACATGGCAAAGCCAGTGGCCGCTTCCTTGGCCAGCTTCTGTTTGGGTGTGCGCCCACCGGCCTGGATGCTGGTCCGGACCTTTTTGGCGACCGCGTCGTCATCGGTCGTGATCATGGCGCCGGACAGGGTCGTCATGTTCTTGGTCAGGCCAAAGGTGTAGTAGGCCGCGTCACCCAGGTTTCCGGCCCGGATGTTGCGGTAGCGAGCACCCGTGGACTGGGCGCAGTCCTCGATCACCTGGATGTCATGGCGAGCCGCAATGGATCGGATCGCGTCCATATCGCAGGGCGTACCGAACAGGTGCGTGGGGACCACCGCCCGGGTGTGGTCGGTGATCGCCGCTTCAAAGGCGGCGGGATCGAGGACATGGCTGGTGGCGCCCACGTCGGCGAAGACCGGCCGAGCGCCCAGCAGGGGGATCATCGCCGGCACCGCGAAGTAGGTCAGGGCCGGCACGATCACTTCGTCCTGGGCACCGATTCCCATGGCTTGGAGCAGCAGGTAGAGGCCGTAGCGGGCGCTTGGGACCATCACGGCGTGGGTGCTGCCGATGTAGCTGCGGAATTCGCGCTCGAACTTCGCGATGATCTCGTCGTCGGGGCCATCGCGCAGCAGGTAGCGTGCCGACAGCAGCGCTTCGCGGGGTGAGAAGCTGGGGCTGAAGCGAGGGATCTTTCCGAAGGCCATGGAGATGCTCCCGGGTTGGTTCGAGAAGGATGTCGCGGCCCCGGTCACAAGACCGGCCACCAGATTGGGTGATCCAGCATAGCGGACATCGGCGCCGTAGGCGCCCGCCGCCCGTCAGGCGGCGAAGATGGGGGGGAGGGCCCGTGTCGGGCCCGGACAGGGGGGGAAGAATCTGTCTTCCCCCCCCAAAAAAAGGGGCGAGGTCATGAGGCCGGCCCCTGGCCGGTCTTATGACCGAAGCCGATGTCGCCGACTGTTGGGCGTGGATACCCTGTTCCAGGCAGCGCTGGGCGGCTATCTACTCAAGACCGGAGACCCCATGGCGATCCTCGACATCATCATCGCCCCCCACCCGACTTTGTCTCGGCGCTGTCGGCTGGTGCGACCCGACGAGCTGGGCCAGGACCTGGCCGCCCAGCTCTCCAATATGGCCGAGACCATGTACGCCGCTCCTGGCGTGGGGCTGGCCGCACCCCAGGTCGGGGACCTGCGCTGCATCGTCGTGGCCGATCCCGGCGCGGGCGAGGAAGACGAGGGCCTCACCCTCTACCAGATGGTGAACCCCAAGATCGTCGAGGCTTCCCACGAGATGACCGAGACCGAGGAACAGTGCCTGTCCGTGCCGGACATCACCGTCAAGGTGACGCGCCACCTGACCGTGGTCGTGGCCTGGATCGACGCCCTGGGCCAGCCTCAGCGCGAGCTGTTCGAAGACTGGTCCTCCATCGTGATCCAGCACGAGCTGGACCACCTGATCGGAAAGACCCTCTACGACCGGGCCAGCCGCCTCAAACGCAGCCGCTACCTGAAGGCTCGCAAGAAAGCACCCAGGCCGCTGCCGATGTGAGGCGGCGAGATCTGGCGCGGGGTCTGGCGCAGGGCCGTCGACCTGTGGAAAGGCCCAGTCAGCCCTGCGGTTCAATTGACTTCGGGGTCTCCACCTGACCCGAACGATCACGGCGCCACCCCTCGCGTCCCCATCCAAGCACCCGCCAAGCACCGCAGCCAGCTTCCCTCCTCGCAGCACGTTAGGTCCCCCGACTCTGCCATGCACTCGTGTCGAGGGCTGTGATGTACAACGACTTCCTCATCCTCGGCGGCGCCGGGCTGGTTGGCCTCCAGGTCTGCCGACAGATCATCTCGCGTTTCGATGCTCGCCGCATCGTGGTCGCCTCCCTCACCCAGGCTGAAGCCCAGGCGGCCTGCCAGCAGCTCCGCGACGAGAACGGCGACCGGGTCGAGTTCGTGGCCGAGTCCGGCAACCTCTTCGTCCCCCACGACCTGGCCTCGATGGCCCGGGGCCAGATCCTGGCTGACCCGGCACGCCGCCAACGCCTGCTGGCCAGCCTCTACGACGACTTCGACACCGCCTTTGACAACAACCACCTCGTACACCTGATCCGAAGCTATCGGCCCCAGGTGATCGTGGACTGCGTCAACACAGCCACCGGCGTGTCCTACCAGAACGTGTTCGACGGCGCGGCCAAGGTCCGCGAGTGGATCGGCCCTGACGGCTTCGACTCGGACGGGCTCGCCGACCTCGAAGGCTTCCTGCTCTCCCAGTCGGCACCGCAGATCATCCGGCATGTGCGCTTCATGCACCGGGTCACGACCCAGTGCAAGACCAGCGTCTACGTGAAGATCGGGACGACCGGGACGGGCGGAATGGGGCTCAACATCCCCTACACCCACAGCGAGGACAAGCCCTCCAAGGTCCTGCTGGCCAAGAACGAAGCGGCCTTTGGTCACACGGGCCTGCTCTTCCTGCTGGCCCGCACCCCCCACGGTCCCATCGTCAAGGAAGTGAAGCCCGCCGCGATGATCGGCTACCGCGGCGTGCAAGTGAAGATCGCCGCCGACAAGCACGGCAACAGCGATCTCTTCGCACCTCGGGAGACGACCCTGACGGGGGCGCTGGATCTTCGCCAGCCGGACACCACCTATGACAAGGCCGGCCGCCTGGAAGTCCCCATCGTCGACACCGGCGAAAACGGCGTCTTCACCCGCGGAGAATTCGCCGCCATCACCGCCCTGGGCCAGATGGAATTCATCACGCCTGAAGAGATCGCCCGGACGGTGGTGCAGGAAATCCGCGGTTCCAACACGGGTCAAGACGTGCTCTCGGCGATGGACGCCAGCGTGCTCAACCCCTCCTACCGGGCCGGTCTGCTACGCCGTGCGGCCCTTTCCGACCTGGCCCAGGTGGAATCCGATGCCGGCGTGCCCAGCGTCGCCTTGGGTCGGCTTGGCCCACCCGAGCTGTCCAAGCTCTTGTTCGAAGCGCACCTTCTGCGCCACGCCTACGGCTCGCTGGAGTCCGTCATCGCCGACGGCATCGGCCCCGCGGACCTTAGCGCGGCGCTGGCCGACGCCCTGGTCCCCTCAGGGGTCGCGCGGACCGCTCCTTCCATCGGCATCCCGGTGTTGTTGCCCGATGGCCAGCGGATCCTGCGCGGGCCAAGGATCAACGTGCCCCAGGTCGAGGGTCATGTGACCACGGTACACTGGTCCTCTCCCGATCAACTCGACGGCTGGGTGAAGCGCGGCTGGGTCGACCTGCGGCCCGAGAATATGGCCACCTGGCAAACTCGCTTCCGGAAGATGCTGGCCTCTCGCCAAGCCCTGCGCTCGACCGGCTCGGCTGCGGCAGACATCCACGTCTGGTCCGCGGACACCTTCGAGATCGGAGAAGTCGTGGCCTGGATCTTCAACAACGAGCTCGACGGCTACCGCGTGAAGTAGACGCCGCCGCCCTGCGCTCCCCACCCTCCCCTTCATCGACAGCCAGGAGCCCCCTGTGGCCGTAGAGGATCGCGGCCCAACGCCTGGCACAGCGCTGGTGGACATCGAGCGGGTCGAGTCGATGCTGGCCACCCTGCGCCAGGACGGTCACGCCCCGATCCTGGCGCTGGGGGTGGTCCCGTTGCCCGAGCTTGCCGCCGTGAACCTGGGCATCTTCGTCGAGGCCGGCGCGGTGAGCCCACCCGCCTGGGAAGGCTGGTTGGCGCTGGCCGTCGCGGACGTGCTCAGGGCCGGCGGCAGCAGCGCGCGCGTCGCCTGTTGGGACGCCAGCATCGCGCACCGCTGGACCGTCGCCTGGACGGAAGACGACGGACCGCTGGTGGCGTGGACGCCCGCCGGAGGACGCTTGCGAATCGCGGACGGGGTCGTGGATGTGCTGGACGAAGGCCGCTGGACCGTGGTCCCGATCGTGCGGCTCAAGGAAGTAAGCGTCACCGCCCAGGGCAGCCCAGGACAGGCGCTCCGCTTGCACATGAAGGACGGTCGCGTCGTGCCCTTCAACCTCGGACACCGCGAAAACACCGCGAACCTGGTCGCGCAGCGGGTCGCCACCGTACTGGGCGTGCCGTGGAAGGCCGTGCGGCGCCTTGCCAGTCCCGACGG
>JAADHA010000169.1 GCA_013152105.1 Oligoflexia bacterium
CCGCAGAAGCGCCTGATTGTGGCCAGCCGGGCCAACGGCTTCTGCTGCGACTACGGTCACCTGGACCTGGTCCTGGGCGACCACGCGCCCGCCGAGATCTACCCGCTGATCACAGGCTGGCTGCGCGACCACCCGCCCAAAGCCGCAAGCTCAGCGCCGACGGATCCCCAACAGCAGCAGGGCCGGGAACAGTCCGAGCCAGCCAACAGCACCACCGCGACCGCCCAACCCTGAGCAACCACAGCCCTTGGGCTGGTTCCCGGTGTCGCCGCCGCTGTCCGCACCCGTGTCCCCGCCGGTGTCGGCACCACCGAGCAGGCCGCAAGGTTCCAGCGCGGACTCGGGCCCCAGGCAGTAGTCAAAGGCGATGGAGTTGCCGCCGTAGGAGGGCTGGCTGAGACTCACCCAGTACCCACCGGCGTCCAGGTCCCCCAGCAGGATCGCACCGGGCGCATCCGGCCACCAGGTGCCGATGTCGTCGAGGACCGGCGCGTCCTGGTCGAGGTCCGAGGCGGGGTGGACCCGCAGGGCCAGGCCGGTCGGGTCATCGGGCGTACCAAACCACAGGTCCCCGCCGTCGTGCTGCACGTACAAGTAGACCGTCGCGAGCGGGTAGACACGCTCGTCGTCGTACAGCTCGGCGCCATCATTATTGGTCGGGACCTGATCGAGCTCGGCGGCAAAGGGGTAGCTGTCCATGGCGCCGGCCCGGTTGCCGGTCGCCAGGTTCCAGCTACCGAATGTGGTCCACACGTCGTCCAGGGCCAGGCCCTGGTCCACGAGCGCCGCGTCCAGCGCGTCCAGGGCGCCGTCCCCGCCCAGGTCCGCGAGCTGGTCGAAGACGCTGACGATCACATCGGGTCCACCGTAGACATCGAGGAAGCCGAAGAACAGGCCGGTGCCGTACTCCCAGCCCGTAAACGCCCCCGCCGGCGTGCGGTCCAGGCCGCGATCGGGTTCCTGGAGGTAGCGGTCACACCAGGCCAGGAAGTCCATGCTGTCCGCGTCGTAGTGGTACTCGGACCACATCGCCGTGCCCTCGGAAATCCAGCCCGGCAGGTCATCGAGGTAGGCGAACTGGACACCGTGGAACAGCTCGTGGCTGGTGAGCACCCGAATCGCCAGGTCGATGCTGCTGTAGCCATAGCCCGAGAAGTCGTTCTCCATGGCCATGTAGCCGCTGCACACACCACCGCTGCACCTGTCCGTGACGAACTGGCCGTCACCGGTGTAGTTGAAGTCGACCAGATAGAAATCCAGCGCGTAGCTGCCGCCGAGCGGGTCCAAGCCCATCGCCTTTTCGCCCAGGGGCAGGCGCAGGCCGGTCTCTTGGAACAGCGTCAGCACGTCTTCCGCGGTGGCCGCCACCTTTTGGGGGAAGTCCGGGATGCCGTCTCCGCCGTAGGTGGCGTCGTTGTCGGCCGATCGAACGACGTTGGGACCCTTCACGCTGTAGTGGACCCGAACCAGACCGGCCGGTCCGTCGAGATACTCGACGACATCGGTCGAGTCGAAGGCGTAGGTCCCGTTGCCATCGGTGGGGCGCCCGGCCTGCGCCGCGGGAGAGACCAAAGCGACAATGGCCAGGAAAGCAGGCCCGATCACTGGAGCTTCTTCCAGCGGATCTTGATCTGCGCCGAGCCGTTGCCCGCGGATCCCGTCTTGTTGCAGGTATCCTGGTTGCTGCTGTAATATTCCTCGATCACCAGCTTGATGATGTCCCCGGAATTGGTCCGCAGCAGGAAGGGGATGCTGCTGGTCGCGACGCAGCCTGGGTACTCCCACCACTGGCCCAGGACCAGGTTGGGGCTGCCCTCCAGGCCCGAACTGTCGCTGATGAAGCTGCAGTCGTCCGTGTAGAAGTCGTCGGTGGGAAAGTTTTCGACATCCATGCCATCGGGGACCGCCGCGATGTCGGCGTAGAGATCTTCACGCAGCGCGACAGCGCCGACGCAGCCCGGGCCGCTGTCGCCGCCGTTGGCGCGCACAAGGTAGCGACGCAGGCCGATGTCCCAGTCCAGAGAGGTGAGGCTGGCGTTGTCGTCGATCTCGACCTTGACCCCACCCTTGGCGGTGAACTGGACGTAGACCCAGGGATTCTGGCTGGCCGCGCTGTAGCCCCCGGCCGAGGCGTCCACGACCGTGACAAAGTCTTCGCCTTCGGTGGTCGTCGTGACCGCGCCATCGCTGACCGCGTCGTCCTGAAGGCCCAGGTCGGCGATGAGATCGTCGACACAGGATGGCTTGGTCACTTCGGTGCAGGCCAGGGCCGAGGTGCTGCCGGTCGTTGAGCCGGTCGGCGTGCCGGTGGCAGTGGTGTCATCCGTGTTCGTGGTGCCGCAGGCAACGACGCTGAGCAGGCTGAGAAAGAGGGTGGGTGTCACGGTGACCTCGGATTGTGGGAGAGGGAGCAGACCCCTGGCGCGGCAAGCTAACCGGCCCGGTCCAACCCGCGCAGCGGTTAGCCGTGCGACATGCGCTCTGCCACCGCCTTCCTGCTCGCCATCCTGCTGCCCCTCTCGGGCCCGGCCCAGGCCGCGGCCACCAGCCGGGGCCACGGTCTCAGCCTGGACGCCAGCGCACCCCCGGTCGTGGTGAGCGGGGACCGCTACCGCTTCGCGCCCGGGATCGAGTTCGACGTGCTGCCCGCCGTCGTGCTGGAGGTCGATCCCGACGCCTGGGTGCCCCCGGCAGCCGAGTCCCTGGGTGGTCGAAGCTGGCGTCTGCCGGTCGCCTCCGCCGCCGAGGCCGTGCGCCAGGCCCTGCTGCTCGATGCCTTGCCCGGCACCATCGCCTTTCCCGACGTGGTCCTGCACATCACCCGGGCCCAGGACACCAGCCAGACCGACCCGGCGGACTTCGACGACCCTGCTCGGGGTGGCCAGTGGTACCTCGACGAGCTGAGCATGGACGAACTCTTCGCGGTCTCCCTGGGCGACCCCTCGACCCGGGTGGCCGTGCTGGACTCGGGCATCGACATCAGCCACGTCGATCTGGTCGACGCCGTCGACGCCCCCTACGACGCCTACCGCGACGACGACGATCCCTCGCCCGACCCTGGCGAGTACTGCGGCTCGGCCAGCTCCGAGATCTGCGACACGCACGGCACCTCGGTCGCCGGCGTGGTCGCCGCTCGCGCCAACAATGGCGCCGGGATCGTCGGAATGTGCCCGACCTGCACGCTAATTCCAGTCAAGCTGCTGGGCGAGGGCAGCTCCGCGTCCAATATGACCATCGTCACCCGGGCTTTTGAGCACGCCATCGCGCAGGACGTGGCGGTGATCAACAACTCCTGGGGCTTCACCGACTCCGAGCCCGTCCCGGCCACCCTGGCCAAGGTCATCGACCGGGCCGCCACCGAGCCCCGCGACGGCAAGGGCGCGCTGGTCATCTTCGCCGCAGGCAACGACGACCGCGAGATCCAGGGCGACGAGATGGAGGCCCTGGACAGCGTGCTCTGCGTGTCGGCGGTGGACAGCTACGGATACCCCACCAATTACACCAACTTCGGCCCGTTTATCGACGTCGCCGCCCCCAGCGCGACGGTGAGCATCGCCCCCGGGGATCTGGTCATCGACGACTTCGGCGGGACCAGCGGCGCCGCCCCTGTGGTCAGCGGCCTGGCGGCCTGGGCCGTGTCGGTGGACCCCTCACTGACCGCGGCCGAGCTCAAGGCCCTGCTCATCGAGACGGCCGAGCCCTCTCCCCTGGTGACCTTCGATGAGAACGGCCACAACGACTACTACGGCTACGGCACCATCAACGCCCTCGCCGTGCGGGACGCCCTGCTCGGAGCGGGCGGTGGCACCGGAGACACCGGAGACACCACAGACACCAGCACACAGCCCGGCGGCTGCGGCTGCAGCGGCGCCCCCAGCGGCATCTCCTGGCTATTTGGCCTGCTGGCCCTCCCCCTGCTGTGGACTCGACGCCGCTGAGACGCAGGTCTGCCGCACCACCCACAGCGCCACCTACAGCTCGGTCGACTTCTCCAGCCGCCCCCGCGACGCCTGGACCGGGTACTTCTCGGCGTTGCGCCGAAGCTTTGCCTGTACCGCGGCGGCCAGATCGATCTCGGCTGCCTGGCACAGGTTGAGCAGGCAGATCATCACGTCGGCGGCTTCCTCGGCCACCTTTGGCCGGCGGCTGGCAACCGGGGGCTGCGGTCCGTCATCACTGGACCAGAGGTAAAGCTCCAAGAGCTCGGCCGCCTCGACCGAGATCGCCATCGCCAGGTTGCGAGGCGAGTGGTAGCGCGACCAGTCACGGTCGAGGTTGAAAGCCCGAACCTGGGCCGAGAGCTCAGCGATGCTGGTCGTCTTGTCGGAGAAGGGCGTGGACATGAGGGGCCTCTATCGCCTGCGGGCAGGGAGGAGAGGGTGGGAGTAGGGTGGGCTGCGAGCCAAACACGCGCACTTGGGGAAGGGGCACCATCCCTCCCCCACCAGGGTGCTACTGTCCCTCGTCCATGGAGGTGAGATGGTGAAGCAAGAGCATGCCGCGACACGACCGGGCCGACTCGCCCTGGCTCTGACCTGTGCTGGCATCCTGGGTCTGGCCCTGGGCTGCGGTGGACTGGACTCGATCACACCATCCAAGGTCTTGAAAAAGGTCGAGGGCACCAGCGCACCCGAAGCATCGGGCTCGGCGAGATGGGCCGGCTCCAAGGCTCCGGTCTACGTCATGCTCTTTGCCCACCACTACCTGGGACTGGGCGGGTACTACCCCAGCGCGGCACAGGTGCGCGCAGTGGCCGAGGCCTGCGTGGACCAGGACATGGCCAAGGTCTGCACGCTGTTCTTCGACGGCCTGCTGGTTCAACGCATCCAGAAAGAAGATCCGTCGCTGCGGGACTACCTGCGGGAACACGACTTCCCCATCGGCTACCACGGCGAGGAAGCCCACGGGCCCTACCCCAATGTCGTGTCCATGACCCAGCTCAATCGCGGCGGCCGGCCCAACCAAGAGGTCGCCGTTGTCGGGCAGACCTTCGACCAGACGGTCGACGCCATCCAACGCCGCTACTGCCACGGCTTCCGATCCTACCAACTCGACACGGCCAACTACCTGGTGCGCAACGTCGGGGGCGAGACCGACGACAGCACGTCTGGCGGGATGTGCGCGGTCAGGGACTGGCTGGGCGAGGACATCGACATCATGCCTGGCCACGCCCTCTTCTCACCCCCCGCGACCTTCGCCTTCGACCAGATCTCCGACTTCGGGATGTTCCAGGGCGCCGGACCGCTGGCGCACCACTTCCTGGTCAACACCAAGAACCCCGCCTTGATTGAACGCACGGACGCATTCCTGGGCGCCGACACGACGCTGTTCTGGTACATGGGCAAGCTGACCGGCAAGGGCACCGAGACCACCATGTTGCCGATGTGGACCACGGACGATCTGGTTCAGAAGCTCAGCCGCGGCGGTGGCGGCAAGCGATCGCCAGCAAGCCGGGACGGAGAGCCCGACAGGCGACAGCCGGCGGCGGGCCAAGGCCGACGTGGGCGGCGCCCTCGCATCGACGGACGCAACTACCTGGGACCACACTTGCTGCCCTGGACCCTGCCAAGCTTCGACAAGGGGCTGCTGGATGGATGGTCTTCCTGGCTGGCCCAGGCCCAAGCCCCTCGCACCGGTGGTGCTCCCAGCCGAGGCGCTCGGCGCAACAGGCCGCCCAAGAACGCCGACGGATCGTGGCCCAAGCTCGACAGCGAAGCCCAGGACCAGGCACCCGCGGGCAAGGGGGGACAGCGCGGACAGGGCGGACAGGGCGGACAAGGCGCGAGCAGCCCCAAGCGAGGCTCTGGCTCACCGGGCTCGGAAGTGCAGGTGGCGACTACCCAGTTGGGGCGCCGGGTGCCGCAGTACGTCAGCATGAAGATCGACGGCAACAAGCAGAACGTCGAGGCCGAGCTGGCCTGGTTCAAGTCCTGGCAGGCATCCGACCCGGGCGTCCAGTTCGTGACGGCTCGAACCATCCGGGAAAAGGTCGAGAGCCCGCTGATCCGGGCCAAGGCCAGCGACGTAGCCAGCGCGGTGCGGTCATCCTGGCAGAACGGGCCACCCGACACCCTCACCCTTGGGGGCACGGCCATCTCGTCCGCCGACGCCTTTGAGATCATGGTCCGCGGCCTGGCGGGCGACAGCGGCAATGTGCAGACCACCGGGGTCATGGGACCGACCGCCGCTGAAGCAGCGCTCGCCCAGGGGACCGGCACGGTCTCGGCCGCCGACGTAAAGGCAGCAGCCGCGACGGTGGTGTCCAGTATCGAAGCCAGCAAATGGCATGCCATGCCGGTCAACGTGAAGGTCGGCCGGACGGTCGTCGGCTTCCACCAGTACCAGTGGCTGATGAGCCAGGCCATCCTCGACCCGGGGGCCCGCTCGATCACCGTGCCCACCGCCAGCTACGCGCCTCCCTACATCCGCTTCGTAGAGGACGAGCTGGGCCGCGCAAACCGCGATGAGGCATTCTGGACCGAGTGCCAGTTCTGGACCATCAAGCCCGCGACCTGGAAGAGGTGATGCCGATGAAGCGACGCTCTTTTCTGGCGCTGGGCGCCAGCATGGGTGCCATGGCCTTGGGGTGCAGCTCTGGCCTGCACAGTGAACTCAAGCGGGTGGCGGCGTCGGCCCCAGACCCGTCGGACTTCGCGCTGCTGCCCGACAATCCGGGCTTTCGCGCCGTGGGGGCCTGGACCGGCTCCGGCACCGGTCCACTCCTCGCCGAGCTGAACCTGAACATCAACGACTTCATGCGTCCACAGCGCGAAGCCCAGGCGATCACGCGGTGGCTGGACAAGGTCGATGAGCTGGGCCTGCACCCGATGGAGTTGTCGTTCACCGGTCATGTGCTGACGGCGCTCAAGGACGTGGCACCCCAGGTCATCGCCCGCGCCAAGGCCAAAAAGCACACCATCACCCAACACTACCGCCTGCTCGTCTACAAGCACCTGCGGTCGACCGAGCGCGAGATCTACTACACCGACCCGGCCACCCTACAGCTCGACCGCTCCCGTCCCGGTCCGGTGGTCCTCATCCAGAAGACCTTCGGCGTCACGCCCCGCGACGAGGGCGGTGCCATCGGTGATCTGCTGCGGCGGCAGTGGAAGGAAGGCCGCGGGACCCGCGACTTGCTGGCGCTCGGCTGGGACAAGCTGCAGCGGCAGGACCAGATCGCTCACCCCGACCGGATCGTCGCCTGGGCCTTGCCGAACATCGACGCGACCGACGCGCATCCCCACGTCGAAGCCTACCTGCGGATCCGGCGTCTGGAACGCGACATCAGCGCTGGAGCACGCCTGGACCGCAGCCAACTCGCCGACCGCTACGTCGACCTGGTTCGCTGGTCACAGGTCGCCCGAGAGATGGGCTTCGATGTCAGCGCCATCGCTGGCCTGTCAAACCTGGTGGACGCCTCCAAGCTGCCCTCGTTCAAGGCCGGATTCGCCAACTTCGGCCCCACGGACCAGGAAGTCGCGTCCATGGCACGTAGCATCTCGCAGAACGCCGAGGCGGTCGCTTCGTCCCTCGAGGCGGTCATGGCCGGCCTGGCACAGCGAACCCGCAGCCTGCCCACCATCGGCGCCGAGCTGGCCTTCAAGTTGTCGCGCCTGTCCAACGACCAGGTCTGGGTCACGCGCCTGGCCTGGCACGCCAGCAACGACTACACCCTGAAGTCTTGGAACCA
>JAADHA010000374.1 GCA_013152105.1 Oligoflexia bacterium
GGGGGGTCGGCGATGTCGAGCCGGACCCTCGGGCCTACGACACGCTCACCGCAACCTTGACGCGGCTGACCGGGCTGCGCGCGGCCCAGGCCGAAGCTGCGGTGCGACTGGCCGCCGAACCCGAGCAGCGACCCGTCACGGATGTCGAAGAACTCTCGGCCTTTGCAGGGCGTCTCGGCCAGGCCGCTGCTAGCGCTCTGGCGGACGAGGGTCGCCAGGACCGCACGCTCTCGGACTGGGCAAGAGACCACGACCTGGCCCAGGCTGTCGCCTTGTTGACGGCCCTGGTCGACATCGCCGGACACCGAGGACTGCCTGACGGGAGCGGTCTGCGCCGCCTGGAAGATGCCGCGCGACAGCTCGGGCTCGACGACCTCGTCCTCGCCGACCTGATCGCCAGGAGATTCCCCCCCGAGGCGACGGTCCACAACCTGAACTCCGACCGGATCAGCGTGGGCCGAGGCTCGAACTGCGCTGTCTACCTGCCAGACCCCCAGGTCGCCCCACACCACTGCGACCTGGTGCGCACCGAGAATGCCTGGCGCGTGGTGGACGCCGGCAGCGGGCGGCCCACCCTGGTCGGCGGCCGGATCGTGCTGGGGGCTCCCCTCGAACCGGGCGTGCCCCTCGGGCTTGGCCCCTACACGCTGACCCTGCGCGCTGATGGGGCCGCGCTCTCGGTCTCGCCGGTGCCGCTGCGACAAGTGCTGTCGGTGCGGCAACTACAGCGAAGCATCGACGAGACGGTCCTGTTGGACGATGTCAGCTTCACCGTGGTCTCGGGCGAGCTCATCGCCGTCGTGGGGCCCTCGGGCGCCGGCAAGACCACGCTGCTCAACGCCATCACCGGGATCGCCGCCGCGGACGCCGGAATCGTCGAGTTGGACGGCCAGGACTTCCACGCGATCCTGGAGCGCGACCAGACGCGCGTGGGGATGGTGCCCCAGGACGACATCGTACACCCCGAGCTGACCGTGCGGGAGTCCCTGGTCTACAGCGCCCTGCTGCGGCTTCCGGGCAACACCGACCAGACCTTGGTCGACCAAGCCGTAGAGCGCGTCCTCGGCGAACTGGACATCGAGGATATCGCCCGCTCGCGGGTCGGCGACGCCCTACGGCGCGGCATCTCCGGGGGACAGCGCAAGCGGGCCAATCTGGGCCAGGAACTCCTCACTCGCTCGACCTCGATCCTCTTCCTTGACGAACCCACCTCGGGCCTCGACCCTCGCTCAGCCCAGGACATCGTTCGCCTGGTGCGACAGCTCGCTGACCGCGGCCGCATCGTGTTCATCGTGACCCACGACCTCACGCCCCAGGTCATGTCCCTGGTCGACCACCTGCTGGTCCTGGTCCCAGGTGGGCGCCTGGCCTGGTTCGGGCCGCCGCGGGACGCCGCCAGCTACTTCGGTGTGCCGACCCCGGACGCCATCTTCCGCCGCATCGAGGACCGCTCTCCCCAGGACTGGGCGCAAGCGTGGCGGGACAGCCTGGAGCGGCGGCGGCGGGTCAGCTCACGCGAAGCCTACCTGGGCCTGGCTGATGACGCAGCCGAGCGCAGCGCGGCCTACAGCGTGGCCCACGGCACGGCCAAGGCTTCAGGTGCCCTCAGTCATCTGTGGACCCTGACGCGCCGCTATGCCCGCGTGAAGACACGGGACAAGACCAGCCTGTGGGTCCTCGGCGCACAGCCCCCATTCCTGGCTCTGGTGATGGCCCTGGTGTTCCCCGAACCCACCCCCGAGCTGCTGTTCATGCTGACCCTGTCCTGTCTGTGGTTCGGCATGAGCGCCGCCGTGCGCGAGCTGATCGGCGACCGGGCCGTGTGGAAACGCGAGCGGCGCATCGGGGTCGGCGTGCTGCCCTATGTCGGCAGCAAGATCGGCGTCCTCGGCCTGCTCAGCGTGATGCAGTGCAGCTTCCTGTCCACGGCCCTCTGGGGCTGGTTCGGCATGCAGGACTACGGCTTCTCGGCCCTCGCCTTGGCCGCGCTGTCTTCGCTGGTGGGGCTGTGCGGCATGGCGCTGGGGCTGTTGGTCTCGGCGATCTTCACGTCGAGCGAGGCCGCCGTCGGCAGCCTGCCCCTGCTGCTCATTCCGCAGATCACCTTCTCGGCCCTGCTGGTCCACCTGCGCGATATGAGCCCGATCAGCCAAGCGGTGAGCTGGACCGACCCGCTGCGCTACGCCTTCGAAGCCATGCTCAAGGTCGGCGAGAAGATCGCCCGACCCACCCGCGTTCCGGGCAAGTGGGAAAGCCGCAGCTTCACCGGCCCGCTCTACGACTACGGCTTCAAGACCAGCGCGGTCGGCGATCTGGGGACCGCGATGCCCGTCCTGGTGGCGGTGCTTCTGGCTTTCACCCTGGCCTTTCTGGTGGCGACCGTGGTGGTGGTGTGGGCGCGAGGCCGGGCCCAGGTGATGCGACACACCGGCCGCAAGGTCCAGCCCTAGCGATCCGTCGGAACAAGCGCCTGTTGCGTAGCGCGCCAGAGCCAGGGCCAGAGCCAGAGCCAGGGCCCGGGCCGCCTCCAGGCGAGGCGGTTATGGCTCGTGGACCCAATCGATGCCCGCATTGCCGCGGTCCTCGACCCGGGCCGCGCTACCGCCCTGGGACCCCGGCGGGATAGTGGGCTGTCATGCATCAACACGCCTTGACTCTTGGCCCCCTGCCTCGCGGACTGACCGATGTGACCCGTCCCGTGGCCAGCATCGTCGCACGTTCCGGCGTCCAGACCGGGCTGTGCCACGTCTTCATCCACCACACCTCGGCCAGCCTGGTCGTCCAGGAAAACGCCGACCATGATGTCCAGCGCGACCTGGAAGCCTTCTTGTCCCGGCTGGTACCGGACGGCGACCCGCTCTTCCGCCACGTAGACGAGGGTCCGGACGATATGTCGGCCCACGTCAAGGCCGCCCTGACGGCAAGCTCGCTGACCATCCCCGTCATCGCTGGGCGACTGGGGCTGGGGACCTGGCAAGGCCTGTACCTGTGGGAACATCGCGAAGCTGCGGGCTTGCGCAGGCTGACGGTGACGGTCTTAGGTTGACCGTGACCAGCCAGTCGGTCTCCGGGCCCACAAGTTCGGCCCCGCGACCCTGGAGTGCGCGATGACGCAATCGAAGAGCGAACCCCTGGGCATCGAGTCGAACAAGAAGCGACCGGGCTGTCTGAAGCCCGCCCTGATCGCGCTGGGTGTCTGCCTGGCCTTGGTCGCCGCCATCTACGGCGGCCTTCGCTACCAGCACCGGCAGGCTGCCAAGGCCCAGCAGGTCCGGGCGACCCAGGAATTCGCCCCGGTGTTCCAGGCGCTCGAACCACAGGGTCCGGGCCTGGGTCCCGGCTCGAACCCTGGCCCTGGCCCTGGCTACGACATCGACCAGACCATCAAGGTGATCCACGAGATCGACCTGGCGCTGGCCGAGTCGGACTCGATGGGGGACTACCTCAAGACCATGTCGCGTCACGACTACCGGAACGTGGCCCCCGCGGTGCTGGCCGCCCGCAAGGATCTGATGGGCGTGCTGTTCCAGATCTACAGCAAGCAGTCCGAGATCGAGGATCGGCAGCAGATGTGGGGGCTGACCAGCAAGCTGCTGCTGTCGACCTTGTCGGTCGTCGGGGCCGAGGGGCACGTGGGCACGCTGGGACCAACCGGATCGATCACCGTGGACAAGGAACAGGCCCAGCGCCTGTTGGACGACCTGCAACAGACCCAGGACGCGCGGCTGAAGCTCGGTCGAGACCAACGCAAACTCCAAGGCCAGCTCATCGACAGCCTGGTCGCCTACAGCCAAGTCTACCATCGCTATGTCGACGAGTGGGACCGGCTCTGCGTCATTCGGGACCGCGCCTACCTCGCTGCCCACAATGGCGACTGGGCCATGGCCGAGGCCGCGGCGGACGAAGCCATCGCGATGGCCCCGGACGAACGCGAGGCTCACCTGCTCAAGGCCCTGGCCATGATCGAGGGCGGACAAAGCCAGCATCCCGAGTCTTCGGCGCAAGTCGAGCAGCTCCTTGCCCAGTACATCGACGACCACCCCGACAGCGCCGCTCCCGCCTTCCTGTTGTTGGGCGTGCTCCAGTCCAAGCAGGGACGCAAGGACGAAGCGCTCTTGAACCTCCAACAGGCCGCTGCCTACTACCCCAAGCAGGCCGACGCCCTTACGGACATGCTGGACCCCTACAAGATGCGCAGCTTCCTGCGCAAGACCCGCGAGGGCAGCTACGTCATCGAGCTGTACAAGAACACAATGCTGGGGGCGGGCTACTTCAGCCCCGACCTGCAACTGGCCCGCAACGCGTTCGCGGCGGGTGACTTCGAGGCCGGACGGGCCAAGGTGATGGACCACTTCAGCCGCCGTCGGACCCAGCAGCAGTGGGACTTCGTGCTGTCGGATATCGAGTTCTGCCAGGCCCTGCTCGGCGACGACTTCCGCCGGATCTTCCCCGAAGACCACTATCTCGACCTGGTCTTGAAGCCGACCATCTTCGGCAGCAAGCTGCACGTCGGCGTGGACAATCGCAGTGATCGCACCTTGCACAATGCGACCCTGGTCCTGGCGATCCAATTCACCGATATGCACGCCGAGGACTACCAGACCTTCGTCGCCAACCAGACCCAGCCCGCCGTCCTGCCGCGCCAGGTCACAGACTATGGCGACGTGGAGATCGGCCTGGACCTGCAAGGCACCAAGAAAGAGGTCGACGACATCGTCACGCAGCGTGCGATCCTGGTGACGGACGAGGCCGTGCTCTGGGTGGACACCGATGCCTACAAGATCGCCGAGGCCAAGGAATTTCGCCAGGGACGCAAGCCCGGCCTGGCCCGGGCCGAGGCCAGCGCTCGGGCGGCGGTGGTCAGCGGTGACAAGGCGATCAGCCCCGTGGGCCTGCTGGACCGCATCGTGGCCGACGCGCGCAGCGGCACCACGATCCAGATCGACGACAAGAAGCTGCTCAAGGACGGGCTGATCATCACGGTCCCCAAGGAATTGGCCGTGTTGCGACCGCTGTTCCGGCTGAAGTACGGAGACCAGGTCTTCACGGCGGACCAGAACGTGATCGTCGACGACAAGATCCAGCTTCGCTTCGACAGCGTGGGCGATCTGGCCGGTGACGCTTCGGGCGACGGTGGCCAGCAGATCGGCCTGACGGTCAGCACGGTCCTGGGGGACCTGGAGTGGAGTTGGGGCCCCGACAGTGGCCACAAGTTGCGGCTGATGAACGTCGAGGGGATCGGCGACCAAGCGCTGGGCTTGCCCTGACAAGCCTTCGTTTTGCGGTACCATACTCGCTGAGTCCCCCTGTCCGACCCGGCTGTGTGTGCACCCCGATACCGCCGCAGAACCTGACCCCGTGCTTCCCGCTGGAAGAAGCGCCGCCCCAAGTAGCGGTCAGGGCGATCCCCCTGCGACTGGTCTGGTGCGACATGCGCGCGCCGCGACCGAGGCCAGGCGGACGCGCGACATCCTGCTGATATGTGCGACAGCCTGGCTGCTGCTGGGGCTTGGGCAGGTGTTCAGCGGCCACACGGCGGTCGCGTTTCTGTCGCTGGCCTCCGCGGTGATCGTTGGGGGCTTGCTGGGCGCCGCCTGGGCTGGCGAGCCTCGACGGTCCCAGGTGGCAGCGCACACCAACTTGGGGATCAGCATCATCGCGCTGGTCGTCCTTGCGTCGATGGGCGGCGGCACAAGTTCGATAGCCCTGTGGTTTCTGGCAGCGCTGCCGGCCCTGATCGGCTGCCAGTTCGGGGGGCGACGCGCGCTGGGTTGGCACCTGGCGGTCGTCGGCGGGATCACGATCGTCCCGGTCCTCGATCATGCGCTCCTGACGGATCCAGAGCTGGCCCCGCTGGCCATTCAGCGCTGGGTCGCGGCATGCATGATGGCCCTGGTCCTGGTCCTGGTCAGCCTCAGCGCCCAGGCGGCGACTCGCCGGCTGGAACGTGGCTTCGCGGCGCGCAATGCCGCCTTGGGCGAGGTTCGAGACCGCCTGGCTGCCAAAGACCAGGCCCTTCGGAACGCCCTGGCCGAGGCACGCGAGCAGGCAATTCGTGATCCGCTCACCGGCATCTTCAATCGTCGGTGGTTTGACAGCGCCCTGCCGATGGAGCTGGAGCGGGCAGGGCGCGACAACACGAGCCTGGTGCTGCTGATCGTCGATGTCGATCGCTTCAAGCGCATCAACGACCACTTTGGTCATCCCACGGGTGACGCCGCGCTGCGCATGGTGTCGCGCCTGCTCGGTGAGACCTTTCGACGCACCGATATGGTCTGCCGCCTGGGTGGGGACGAGTTCGCGGTGTTGCTGCCGATGGCGTCTCCGGCCGCGGCGGTGGATGCCGTGGGGCGCTTCCAGGCCGCGCTGGCTGCGGCAAGGGTGCAGGGCGCTGAAGACGTGGAGATCACAACCAGTCTTGGCTACGCGCGCTTTGACGGGGCCCCGATCGGCCACCCGCCGCTGGGCCAAGGCGCGAACGGCGCCGCGCTCGCCGAGGGTCTGCTCCACCTTGCGGACGCCGCCATGTACGAGGCCAAGCGACGCGGTGGCGGTGTGCTGGTGACCGCGGGCGAGCTGCCCGACAGCGCGCTGGATTCCCTCACCGACGAACAGCAACTGGCGGTCATCGACGCCCTGCGCTGAGTCGCGTGTTGGCCTCATCCCCCCAGGCGGTCGAAGCAGGGGTCGAGCATGGCGTGCAGCCCATCGGGGTTGTCGACATGGACCCAGTGCCCGCTATCGGCCAGCACTCGCAGTGCAAGGGTGTCGTCTTCGGGTAGCGCCGCGAAGCGTCCCAGCTCGCGCTTGGTCCAGCGCTCGCTACGAGCCGCCCGCACCACGTCGAAGTCCACAGACGGATGGGGCTGCTCCAGCACGGACCACAGATCGGTCCGAAAGTAGTCGTCGATCATCTCGCGGACACCAGCAAGATCGAAGCGCCAGCGGTAGCCGTCCTCGGCGCGGCGCAGGTTGGTGCTCATCCAGCGGCTCAGGGCGAGGGAGAAGCCCGCGTCGGCCAGGATGTCGACGATCTCCTGGCGTCGGGCCAGCGGCTGAGGGATCCGGCCGAGGGCGTCGATCACCACCGAGACATCCGCGTCCTGCTGTTCAGCCGGAGTCCACGATCCGGGCGAGGCGTCCAGCACCCAGACGTGTCGCAGGCCGCCGACGCCGGTCGCGCCCAGCCGAATGGCCTGGCCGGCGAAGTCCAGGGCGACCTTGCCCCCGAAGGAGTGACCGAGGAGGATGGTCGGTAGCCCGCCCAGCTCGGCCGACAGCTCGAACAGGTCCTCGGCGCAGGCGTTCAAGCTGTGAGGCGGAAGCGCGCCGGTCGACGCACCGTGGTTGCGGAGGTCGACCAGCACGGCCCGCCAGCCAGGGTGGCGCCGAACCAGCCGGCGAGCGAAGCTGTGCCAGTTGTTGCCACTGCCGAGGATCCCGTGCAGGAACCAGGCCGTGTGCTCGGCGCTGGCCGTCTCGCTCGCTGCGCCGACGACCCGATAGGCCAGCTTCACGGCCTCGCCTTGTCTGCGGCCCACGCCTTGGCCCGCTCGGCGACCTGCTCAGCGGCCCGGTCCATGGTCGACAGCGCGTCCGTGATGACCGTGGCCTTTGCACCCTTCTCGAAGGCGTGGGTCGAGATGTGGCGCCTCCAGGCGCGAGCGCCGGGCTGGCCGGAGAAGAT
>JAADHA010000661.1 GCA_013152105.1 Oligoflexia bacterium
GGGCGCACAGAAGTTGAAGGGAGCGCGACGCAGAAGCGACGCACAAGCGACCGGGTCAACTCACAGAAGAAGCCGATTCGGGGGCTGGTTTTAGGAAAACACGAACAGCGCCAAGCCCCTCGTTGACTCCCAGCGCGATGGTTCAGATCTGGATGCGGTTGCTCTCGACTGGTCCGTGCCTACCTCGGTCCCATCCATCCACAGGAGGGTTGCGCCGTGTCCGTCATCGCTGTGAACATCATCGAGAGCCCATCGGAGGCCGACCTGCTCGCCAACCGAAACGAGGGCAACGCCCTGTGTGAGTCCCTTCGACTACATGAGGTCGCTGTCTCCCTCCACGCCGCCATTTCACAGAAGGGGTTCAGGAAAGCCCTGGACGCGATTGTCGGCTGGTATGACGACGGACCGGGCCTGTGGGATGACCGGACCGAGGAGGCGGTTCCGGTCATTCACATCAGTTGCCATGGCAACTGCGATGGCATCGCTTTCTCCAATGGCGACTTCCTGGACTGGGCTGCGCTTCTGCGTCAGCTTCGGAGGTTCGCCAATGCGCTGGAGATGCCGTTCGTGCTCTCGGTGTCCTGCTGCGAGGGATACTCATTGCGGGACCAGTTCACCACCGTCCAGCGCTCACCGTTCTGTTGCCTAATTGGGTCCAAGTCGAAGCCGACGTGGTCCCAGACCCTCGTGGGATTCTCAACGATGTACTACCAGATGGGTGTGGGTGTGAACCCCTTGGACGCGGTGGTGGCGGTGCGCGTCGCGGCTATGCACCACGAGTTCGAGGTCGCGGCAGCCGGTGGCTTCTCAGCCGAGTGGGAGGAGTTGGTCCGCGAGGCGCGAGCGGGAACTTTGTCAGGGAAACGGAACCGCGCAGGCCGCGCCCTGTAGACGCCGGGCGGCGTGGGCGACAATCCGACCCAGAAGCGAACCCGTACTGGCTTGTCTGTCTGCCCACCGGCGTCAGCTCAAGGCGTCACGTTCCGGCGGGCTTGGACGCGCCGGAAGGCAGCCAACCCCGAGCGGGCGTTCTTCAGGTAGGCAGGATCGGCCACGACCTTGTCCACCACCTCATCTACCATCTCCAGCGAGTACCGACACAGTTTGGGCTGAGGGCGGGAGAGCAGGTGGTGTTGGCGGTTGTTGGAGCGTTTCCCCCGCCCGTCTACAAGAACGACGGGATGTCCACCGGCAGCCCCACCCGCATGAAGTACCTCGCGAACGCCTGCGACAGGTGCTCCCGGTACGGCGGCAGCAGCCGCGCCCGCTCTCCGCGCTGCCTGGCCACCTCTCCCAGGAACGCCTTGGGGAGCGTGTAGATCCGGTGGAAGTCCACGATGGACACGTCCATCTCGACAGCGAGGCACCCGTTGAGCATGTGGTAGGCGGGAAACTGGCCGCGCCGCAGCTTCTCGCGCGGCTTCTTGTGCTTGAACTGCGGCACGACTTCCGCCATCTCGTCCAAGGACCACACCGGACAGACGACGACGGAGTCCACCTTGGCCTGGACAAGATCGCAGGCTTGGGTCATGACGATCATCCGGTGGCGTTGGATGTCGGCGGGCAGCCCGGCTTCTCCGCGCACGGCGGCTTCGAGGTCGTCGGGCACGTGCAGCTCGACCACGGGGCAGTCGGGGATGACATCACCCTGGGCGAGCTCACTGCCCTGGACGATCACGTACCAGGGGTAGTTCTCCTCCGACATTCGGGCTCCTCAGTCCAGCCCGGGGTCGAACTCGTTGCCGACTGGGGAGAAGGTCATGGGCCGGGCGGTGGCCACCGTGACGGTGGTGGTCGCCGTGGTGGCGAGGACGAGTGGCGCGTCGTCGTCCCATTCCTCGCTGAGATCGTCGGGCTCCAGGTGCCAGTCGGCGTCCTGAAGGCCCGCCAGACCAACGGGGATAGGCGTAGCCAATGGGACCTCCCAACCGAGGAACTCCGCGGTCAGCCTGTCCTCGACCTGGGCGACTTGGGTGAGTTGCCTGTCCAGACGCTGCGCCACCAGCCCGGCTCCGCTGACAAGCCCGACGCTGGGAACCCACGCACCGGAGTGGAGGTTGCGATCGCCGCGACGCTGGGGGCTCCAGTCTCGGGCGAGGTGGAAGCACGATCTGGATGGTGCACTCATCGGATGAGCTCTCTGGTCTTCTCGGTGATGGACTGCTCGAAGATGTCGCGCTGTCGCGTGTGCAGCTCGTCCAGCGGCTCCTGCCAGCTATCGAAGGCGACCGGTGGCTCGGTGCAGTCCCGAATGAGGTTGAGGTCGTAGAGGACCGTCGCGCCGCCGTCCGCAGTGCGCAGACCGCTCGCCAAGGTGAGCACGGCGGTGGTGGCCGTCTCGGGCTCGACGGCCTGGGTGACGACGTGGAAGGACGCCAGCCCTCCGGGCATCGCAGCCGGGCGATCAGGCAGCCCAACGAGGTACTCGGCGAGGATCAGGTCGGGATCAGCGGGCAGGACTACTTGATCGATGTAGCGCACGGCGAGGCCGACGATTGCGTCGGGGGCGAAAATCTCCCGGTACAGGTCCAGCGCCGTCTCGACGCGAGCCTTGAACTCTGGCCAGCCCGGGTAGGGCTGCAGGACGTGGAGGGAGAGGCACTGGTGGCCAACCCCCACGAGCCGGAGTCCATCGGTGGACGGAAATAGCACTTTTTGGACCGAGGGCTGGGCAGCGGTGGAGATCCCAGCTTCTCCCACCTGAGCCTGCACCTGGATCTGGTTCGTGGTGCGGGTGTCGCCTGGGTAATCCTGGCTGAGGGCGGCCTTCAGTAGCTTCAACAACTCGTCATCAACCATCAGCCCGCCCGCGAATCTGAACTCCACCACCGCTTCGACGATGGGGGGATGGGTGTAGCGCTCATGGGACACGGCAGACTCTCCTCCCTGAAGGATATACACGCGGCGAGCAAGCTGCCATCCCTGCAATCGCAGGGGTGGGGCTGCCCATCGCTGATTTCATCCGGTTGCGGCGGACTTGTGGCATCTACTCCTCTGCCTCCTCATCGGCATCCCCGCCCTTCGCGAGCAGCACTTCGGGCAGGTACCGCGCGTAGACCCTTCGGAGGTGCTCGACCCCGCTCTCCAGACCTCCTGACTTCGTCGGGAAAAGGCACGTACGTGATCGTGCAGCGCCCTGGGGGCTGCCCTGCCCACCTTCAGACTCAAGCAGCCCGCTGGGCCTGGGTCTAGCTCAGGTCCCCGGCCCGAACTCTTCGCACGGCGCACCGGGCTTGCGCGCCAGGTAGAGGTGTCCTTGCAGGTCTCGCAGGGCGGTGCGGATCCCTTCCTCGATGACGGGGTGGTAGAAGGGCATGCGCAGCGCTTCGCCGACCCGCATATTTCCCTGGATGGCCCAGGCCAGCAGGTGGGCGGTGTGCTCGACGCGGGGGCCGATCATCTGGGCGGCCACCAGGGTTCCGGTCCCGGCTTCGCCTGCGATGCGCACCTGGCCCTTGTTCTGGTGCATCACCCGAGCGCGGCCCTGGTCCGAGTAGTCCACGACCCCGACCCGGTAGTTGTCGCAGCGGAGCTGGTCCCAGGGCCGGCCAACCGCCGCGACCTGGGGGTCAGTGAACATGATGCCCAGGGGGGCCTTGCGGGGCTCGGCGGCGATATCGGGCCAGGTTGCGGCATTCTTGCCCGCCATCCGCCCCTCGTCCGCGGCCTCGTGGAGCAGCGGGCGATGGCCGGCCACGTCGCCGGCCACGAAGATGTGGGAGTCGCACACCTGGTTGGTGTAGGGGTTGACCTCGGGGCGCCCTCGCTGGTCCAGGGGCAGGCCGGTCGCGGCGAGCTTGAGCCCCTCCCAGTTGGGTGAACGCCCGGCACCCATCAGCACATGGGTGTAGGTCTCGGTGCGATCCTTGCCGTCATCGTCGGTGAAGTGTACCCGGGCTCCGCTGCCATCGGCCAAGGCGTCTACCTGGTGGAGCTGGTAGTTGACGTGCAGGTCCAGCTCTTGCTTGAAGATGGCGACGGCCACGGCGTTGATGTCCTTGCTGCCGATGAAGGCGATCCGGCCGCCGATGCTGGCGATGGTGGTCCGCACTCCCAGGCGGTGCATGGCCTGGCCCAGCTCCATCCCGATGACGCCCGCGCCCACCACGAACACGGACTCGGGCAGGGTCGGAAGCTCGAAGACCTGGTCGGTGGTGAGCAGGACCGGAGACGACAGGGTGCGAAAGGGCGGTGGCACAAAGGGGCGACTGCCGGTGGCGATCACCACGCTGCGGGCTTTCACCGTGCTGCCATCGTCGATGGCCAGGGTGTTGGGGCCGGTGAAGTGGGCGCGGCCCTTCAGCAGGATTCCCTGCTCGCGTAGCTCATCGATGGCCCGGATCACGAAGCCGGTGAAGCGGTTCCGCTCGGCCTGCACGCGCTGCATCACCCGCTCGCCGTCGACATGGACTTGGGTGTCGACGCCGAAGACGCCGGCCTGTTTGCTGTGCCAGGCGGCGTCGGCGGCGGCGATCAGCAGCTTGCTGGGCATGCAGCCGACGCGGGCACAGGTGGTGCCGTAGGGGCCAGGGTCGATGATCAGGACGCTGGCGCCGGCCTTCGTGGCGGCGCGACGGGCGGTGAGGCCGGCGGTTCCGGCGCCGATGATGGCAACATCTACAGCGTGGTCAGTCACGGGATCTCCAGGTCCTTGCGGTTGCTGGCGCGGTAGACGCCGAGCATGGGGAAGCGTTGCGGCACTATCGGACTTGGGAGGGCGCTCGTCGTACGCCCTTCCCCGTTGTGCTGACGATCAGCCCAGCGGTGATGATGATGCCACCGCCGATCACGGTCGACCAGGACGGCAGGTGATGCCACCACAACAGGTCGCCGATTCCGGCCCACAGGGGGGCCGTGTAGGACGCGGCGGCCACGACCGCGGCGCGGTCTCGCTGGTAGGCGTGGGTCATCAGGTTCTGGCCCAGCACCGCTCCGGCCCCGATCCCCGCGATGGGCAGCCACAGGGAGGGCGAGGGCAAGCTTGGCAGGTTGCCGTGGCCAAGCAGGTGGAGGCCCAGGGCCATGGGGATGATGGCGACCTGGAACCACAGCACGATGACGGCGGGGATGTCGGTGCGGCCCAGCGCACGCAGGCAGGTGTGGGCCCCGGCCGAGAAGGCCGCGGCGGCCAGCGCCCACAGCGCCCACGGTCCGCCGGCGTCGAGTCCGGCGGAGAGCAACAGCGCGCAGCCCAGCAGACCGAGCAGCAGGGCCCCCCAGACGCGGGGCTCGGGACGCTCGGTGGCGCCGAGGGCGAGGGGAGCGAGGATGGCCACCAGCAGGGGCTGCACCTTGGTGATCAGGCTGTTCTCGGCGAGGGGAAGGCCCTTGGCTGCTGTGAAGAAGCACACCATCGCGCCGAATCCCAGCAGCAGGCGGCCGGCCAGCAGGGCAGGGGAGCGTGGTCGCAGTGCGGCGCCGCGGGTCGCGAGCAGGGCTATCGGTACGCCGACCAGGCCGCGCCAGAAGATGATCTCGCTGGCCTCGAGTTCCGCTCGCACGACCTTGACCAGGCCCACCATCACGGTGAAGACCAAGGCGGCCAGGGCCATCAGCAGTGGCCCGCTGCGGAGTCGGGTGTTCATCGGGTCCGACTATCGGGCGGGGGGCGGGCGTGTGTGGTGGTCGCCGCGTACAGGCTGCGCCCTTGCTGCTCGCCGTTAGTGTCTCTTGTGGAGGTGTTCATGCATCGCGCTGTGCTGCCATTGCTCGCCCTGGCCCTGGTGGCCTGCGGTGCCCTCAACACGCCGGCTGCGGTCGCAGACGTGCCCGATGGGTGCGGTCATGTCTACGACCAGCTCCTCTTCGACGCGGGTCCAGCCGGGCTGTCTGCTCGCCGGGACTCCCACAGCTACTTCGAGGGCGAAGCCGACCGGGTCGACTCGCTCTCCCTGCCGGACCACACCGTGGCGGCCGACGCTCTCCCAGTCCTGGTCCGCGACGGTGAGCCGCGACGCGGAGCATCACCGCATCTCGGTCCCGGCCGGCGCCTTCGACGTGGAGTCACGCGGCGCGCCTATTGGCAGGAGCACAACGAAGGCCAAGAGAGCCTGCGATCAGAGCTTGGCTTGCCGCAGCACGTCTGGCCCAAGGGGGCGACAGAGTAGGATCGCGGAGTAGCGGCGCTTAGTGGGCCATCTCTCCGGCGGCCGTGGTCCACTCGGACTTGGACAGGTTGCGGTCCTTGACGGCCGTCTGGCGTTGGTCGGTGTCGATCGCATCCAGAGCGATGCGCGCCGCGAGCTGCGCGATGAGATCGCCGTGCTCGGTACCCGGAGGCAGGGCCGCCTGGGTGCCCGCGGCGAGCTCGCCATAGTTCAGGCTGCCGTCGCCGCTCTTGTCGAACTTGTCGAACTGGGTTCCCGCCGAGGTGCGGGCCGAGGCCGCGTCTGTGGCACCGGGGGCAACCGTGCTCAGGGTCTGGGCTTCGAAGGCCTTGAACTCGGCCCAGGACACCATCCCATCGCCGTCCTTGTCGAGCTGCTGCATCAGCTTGTCCGTGACGCCGTCCAGCTTGGTCCCACGGAACCACTCGCCCTTGGCGAACTGGAGGGTGTTGTCCAGGTAGTTGTGCAGTTGAGAACGGTCGAATCCTGGAGCGTCCGGGCTGCCTGAGATGCGGATATAGACCCGCCCCATGGGCCCGCTTATCGCGCCGGTCTTCTTGGCCGTGCTGAGCTGTTCTTGCAGGGCGGCGTTGCTTTGTGTGGCCTGTGGGGCCGTCGTGGTGGTGCTTCCGCTACCCTTGCTGGTTTCGACGCGAGGTTTGGCGGTCAGCAGGTCCTTGCCCATGTGAACTCCGGTCTCTCGTGAGCTTAGCGCAAAGCGACGGGAATTGCAGCGCGAATCGCGGTGACGACCTGATCTGGTTCCGGAAAGCCGTCGAGGGTCTTGCGGGCGACGACATCATCGCCGACCCAGACCGTGAATTCTCCGCGGTCTCCAGGTTCCAGCGTGACATCGATCTCGGTGGCTTGGGTAATGGCGGCCGCCACCCGGGCGGCATGAGGTTGGTAGTTTCAAACGACGCAGTAGCGGATCTTGATCGGCTTCATGGGACACTCCTGTGCTGGGTGTCTGGCCCAGGGTCACGGAGAGTACCAGGTCTCCTCGCCCTGGGCCAGCGTGTTCGGATGGGGGGAATCCATGGTGGTTCGCGGCGCCAGCGCGCCCCGGAGTTCACGGGCGGGGCTCATGGCCGGGTAGTCGTGGAGCAGCGCGTCTATGCAGGACCGGGCTTGGTCGGGACGGTCGAGGTGGACCAGGCAGAGGGCCTGGTTGTAGCGAGCCAGGACCAGGTAGGGCCAGGGACCGCTGGTGCCCAGCAGGGGGGCGCGCCAGCGGTCGAGGCGGGGCCGACCGTGCCAGGCGTCTTCGCTGGCTTGGAAGGCGGCCAGGGCGTCGGCCCAGGAATCGCCACGGCTGGCCACCATGCCCCGACGGTGGTCGCGGATCAGGATCAGGCGGATCGGGCCGAGGCGGACCAGTAGCCACACGGTGACGCCGATCATGGCGCCGTCAATGAGCCCGCCCCAGGCCAGCCAGCCGGTCAAGGCGAACACACCAGGGGGGAGCAGCGCGGCCATGGTGCGCCGGATGGCGCCTGTTCTGGGCTTGGACACCAGCCTTACCGGGCCGTCGTGCCAGACGCGCTGC
>JAADHA010000689.1 GCA_013152105.1 Oligoflexia bacterium
CGTCACCAGCCGGTCACAGGCCCGTCGGATCCTCAACGACGCAAAGGGGGACTACCGGCTATTCGAGATCGGTTTCTTCGAAGCCGTGGCCCTGTTGGAGCGCATCTTCGACGCCAATGTGGGCCAGCGTCCAGCCGAATGGAAACACCTGCTGTCGCAAGTCGACCAGGGGACCCTGAACATCGCCAGGAAGCTCGACCCCTTGCGCGTGCTGGCGACCGAGCTGGACGAGGACGCCCTGTACTGCCCGAGCCCTCTCTTGGATGGCCGGTGGGCCTGTCCCTTCACGGCCTCGGACGCCCAGCTCGACGGTTTTCTCCGCAAGGTCATGAACATCCTCGCTGGGGACGAAGACGCTGAGCGCCAAGACCAACGTAGTGGGGTCGAACAGGTGGTCGACGACGCGGCGACAGCCTGCCTCCAGGGCTCTGAGCGCCAGACCTGGGTCTTCGGTCTGAACATCGTGGCGCTGCTCGCCTCTCGGACGGGCAACGCTGAAGCCGCAGCGGTAGCCAGGGCCACAGCGCTCGCCCTGCTGGCAGGTCGACCGGGCCAGGACATCCCCTGGGCGCGGGAATGGTCCAGTCGTCATCTCGCCTACGCCACCGAATACGCGCAGGAAGTGAGCAGGCAGGCCCGCTCACCAGGCGACTCGTAGCGGGCAGGCATTCAGCCCAGCCTGGCCGCTTGTCGCAGCCCCCGGCCCTACCAACTGAGCTCAGTCCGCCCCAACGCCAGCCCCAAGCCGCGGATGCTGTGTGCACTGTCACCGACGATGTCCAGGTAGAGCTGTTCGTCGCGGGCCCGCACGGCATCCAGGTCTGTGAGTAGCCCCAGGGCGTCGATCTGGTCGCGGGCATCGACGATCTCGGCTGCGGCCTCTTTCAACACGGACACCTGCGCGTCATCGGGGGAGTAGATCCCCATGGCCGCCATCTTGCTCATGGACTCGAGGAAGTGGCCGGCGAATTTGAGGCGCTGGACCTGAAGTTTTTCCTGTTGATTGGGAAAAGCGGCCAGGGCCTGCTGGTAGATATTGGTCTCGATTGGGAAGCGGTAGAACTGCAACAGCACCTGTTCGTCGACGACGGCCCGAGCCTGGTCGCTGCCAAAGCCGCGCATGACCGCGTAGGACACGCCCTGCAACAGGTGCGCACCGCCGCAGGTATAGCGGAAGATCCCCTGGCCCTGGCGCTTGAAGGGCTGGCCGGCGGCGCGGGCCTGGGCCAACACCCGCGTCTCTTTGTACAACACCGCAGCGGTGTAGTCCGTCAGGTCGTCCAGGTTCATGGGGGTGCCGTCGATGGCCACCCAGCTCAGACCAGGCGGTGCCCAGGCCGTCAGGCCCTGCAAGCTCCAAGCGATGTCGTCGGGGCTGCTGTAGCGGCTGTGGTTGCGGTCCGGCGCCAGGTAGGTGCGAATCAGGGAGCCGCGCCACAGGTCAGCGACCGGGTGGGGCTTGCCTTGCACCGTGACGATCCGGTCCGGCGAGACGCCGGCCTCGGTCAGGCCCTTGAGCATCAGGTCCGAGTGGGGCTCCACCCGCACATCGCCTTTGGTCTCAGGAAACTGAAGCAGGTCGCCGCCAGGCGTGCTCAGGATCTGTCCATACTGCTCAAAGACCCAGTCGACTGCTGGCTGTCCGTTGGACAGCACCAGGTCTGGACCGCGAGCCAACAGGCCGTGGCCGATGGCCCAGGGTGTGGTTGGGTCTGTGGCGCGCGTGTCGACCACCTTGCCAAGCTTGGTGAGCGCCGCCTCGATCTCGGGCGTGGCCGGGATGACCACGGGGACCTTGGTGTGATGGGTAGGCAAGGTGGGCGCTAGACCCGAGATCGTGGCCGGCGTCCAGGCATCACTCGGGGCAGCAACCGAGGGAGGCGAGGGAAGCGAGCTTGCGTCCGTCGATGGCTCAGCCGGTTTGGGTGAGGACTGACAAGCCCACAGCCCAAACAGCGCCAGGGTGAACAGGCTCATTGCCCGACCGGATCGAGGTCGAGCTGTCCATTGTCGTCGCCCTCCGCGGCGCTCTGCGCATCGAGCCACTTCTGGTAGGCGTCGACCCTGATGATCTGGTCGTCGTAGGTGATCCAGGCCATGCCGTCTGAGACGACGAAGCGCTGGTGGCCCAGCGAGCCGTCCGTGACCGCGACCTGAAAGTCCAGTTTTCCTGGCTTCTTGAATTTGTGGATGACGCCGTCATCGGTGAGTACCCACAGCTTGCCGTCATCATCGACCGTCAGGTCCAGGTCTTCGAAACCACGGCCCAAGATGTCCCGGTCCGCGCGCACGCTGTGCGGAAAGCCGTCGTCGCTGTACTGCCAGACCTGGTTTTGGAAGGCCAGCATCAGGGTGCCATTCTTCATCACCTCGACCGCGGACGGGGTGCCGTGCTGGACATCCCAGCGGCCCAGTTCTGTGCCTTGGAGATCGTAGGTGATCGCTTCGTCACCGATGAACACCAGCAAGTGCCCCTTCTTGGGCAGCCAGGCCAGGTAGCCGGTCCCGCCTCGTCCCGGTCTCAGGACGTTCTCGCTGTCGACGGTCCAAGCCGCCGTGGTGGCACCAGATGCGTCAAAGACCTGGACCCGACGGGTGGCATCGAGCACGGCCATGCCGGTCCCCATCTTGCCGGGGATCAGCTCCAGGTCGACGGGGTTGGTGAAGTGCCCGGGGGCGTCCGACGGCGCGCTGCCCGAGACGTAGAACTTGCGACCCTCTTCGAACCAGGCGTTGGCGATGTCCGGTTCGCCGCCGAAGACCTTGGTGACCAGGCCGTTGCTGCCGAAGCGCTGCACACGGCTGTTCCCGGTGTCGGCCACGTACAGGTTGCCGTCTGCGTCGCCTTCGATCGCCAGCGGCTCGTCGAAGCCGCGCAAGGCCCCCTTCCAGAATCCAGACTCGCCCCAGGGTGGCGCGATGCGGTCCTTGTTTCCGACCAGCTCTTGGTAGGCATAGAAGATCTCGACCGTCTCGGAGAGAACCTGGCGCTGTTCCCCGGTCGCCCGCAGCATGGCCATCTCCAGGGCGGGGATGGCGTTGGCATCCTTGAGCTTGCGCAGGGCTTCCTGGGCGCGAGGGGCGCTCACAATCGCCTGGGCCCGATAGCCGACGCTGACACGGCGGGCGGCCGCTTTGCGTATCCACGGTTCACCCTCGGCGGCCGCGTCAGAGATCCAGGCCAGCGCGTCGCGATCACCGAACTGAGCGGCCTTGTAGGCTTGGTAGTGCTCCAGCAGATCGGCGTCGAACTGCTGGCTGGCCCGTTGGGCGGCGCTGCTCTGGAGATAGGCCTGCCAGGCGCCATCCTTGGGACCGGGATCTGGGAAATTGACGGCGATCTCCGCGATATAGGTGTTGCTGAACACGCCGCCACCATAGGCTTCGTCGACCACGACGCGAAGCTTGCGGCCAGTGACATCCACCGGCAGGTCCAGCCGCTGCATCTGGTCGAGCAGACGCACAGCTTCGCCCTGCTGTTGGCCATCGACCAGCAAGCGGATTAGCTTCGGTCTGCCGCTCTCACGAAACGAGCGCTTGCCCCTGGTCATATCGCCCGGCCAGATGCTGACGCTGTGAAGCTCGGTCGCGTGCCCCAGGTCGATCTCGATCCACTCGCCATCGCCATCACCGGCGGCTCCCTCGGCCCAGCCGGTCGACAAGAGCCCGTCGACCGCGAGGTCGGCAGTCGCCCGACCGGACTCGGTCTCGGCGAAGGATGAGGCGGTGGCGGGAGCCGCGGACGCAACGGCTAGCAGAGAGAGGATGATGAGCATGGGGCCGGTCCAGACGGGGGTCAGCGAGAAGGGGCCAAGGCGGGCCCACTGCGTGAGGTGGGTTCACCCGTTGACGTACTGCTGTCCAGCACCCATGGACCCTCCAAGGCCCCAGCAGCGTCCAGCCCGCAGCCTTCAGGTGTCTCGCCAGGCCATGACCGGCGCGTCACCGTCGCGGTCGTGTATGGCGAAGACACGGCCGGGAAGGGACTGAGGGTCGATGGGATGCTGCGCCCAGGGGTTGACGTAGCTGGCGAAGGCCGTGGGATGGGTAGCCCCGGGTTCGCGCTGGACCAGGACGGCGGCTGAGACGGTGCGGTACAGCGGATCACGAAACAAGCTGGGGGTCATCTCGACGCCGAAGGTCGCACGAAAGTGAGGTGTGTCGGCCAGTGTTTCCTGGCTGACTGGCTTGCCGTACAGCAGCTCCCTTACGTAGCCGCGCGGCAGGCTCCAGAGCTGATCGCAGACCAGCGAGAGCAGCACGGGCTGTTCTGACCATGCCGACAGCCGGTAGGCGTCCAGCTCATAAACGACCCGCTGTTCCACCGCGTCCATGGTGCGGTGGGCGTCATAGGGGCCCATCGCCATCGCGACGACCTGTTGGCCGTCGTGGGCTTGTTCGCCGGTGAGCGCGAATTCCAGGCTGACATTGGCGTCCCGGTATTCGGCATAGCGGCCCTCCCAGCCCGCACGGTCGACCTCGCGCAACCACAGATCGATCGCCCGACGCACAGGCTCGGGGTCGAAGTCGTGGGGCAACCAGCGGCGCACCAGGACCACGATCCGCGACCGGGAGCCGACCCGACCCAGCGACCGCACCAGGCGCCCGATGGCGTCTTGATCGATCGGCCGAATCTGCTTGATGAAGCCGAGAATGATGGCGTTGAATGACTGCCCCGAGGGGTCACGGACGGCGAGCGAAGGTCCAGGCCACGCCAGGTCGTTGATGCGCCAGCCACAGGTCGAGAGCAGGTCGCTGGTCGAGATCTCGGCATAGCCTTGGAAAAAACGACGATTATCCAGGCTACCCAGCACCTGGGCCCACCGGTCGGCCACCGCGCCGCCAACCCGGTCCACCGCACCATCCAGCCACTGGCGTGTGCCACGGCCATCGTCGTCAGCGAGCTGCTTGAGGAAGCTGTGGTCTGCGCCCGGGATCTGGCGCAGATCGGTCAACAGGTCTTCTGGGAACAGTGACATGGCGGGACCCCACAGGGAACCCTGCGGCGGTATCGGCTCCGGTACAGGACCGCAAGCGCCAGCCACCATCCGCTGCGGACGGTAGGGTGTCATGTGCGACCCGCCCTGCCTCCAGACTTCTACCTGCGCCCCACGCTAGAAGTGGCGAGAGCGCTGCTTGGATGCGTGCTGGTGCGTGGACCCGTGCGGCTGGTGATCGTCGAGACCGAGGCATATCTGCCAGGCGACAGCGCTTGCCATGCTTTTCGCGGCCGCACCGCCCGCAACGGGGTCATGTTCGGACCTCCGGGATACGCCTATGTCTACCTGTGCTACGGCATTCATCACCTGCTCAACCTGGTGACAGAAGCCCAAGACCGACCGGCCTGTGTTCTGGTCCGTGGGGCTGTGCTCGACCCCGGTGGAGAAGCCGGTGGGGAAGCCGGCCAAGACGCGGCCGCGGCCCTGGTTGCACAGCGCCGAGGTGGGCGCCTGGACTGCATGGGACCGGCCAAGGTGGCCCAGGCTCTGGCTTTGGACCGAAGCTTCAGCGGGCGCCCGCTCTTCGACGCGGATCCAGACGGGCTGGCGGTCTACTCCGGCCAGCCTCCTCTGTCAGTGCACACCAGCCCTCGCATCGGCATTCCCTACGCCAGGCCCGAAGACCAGGCCGCTCCCTGGCGCTTCCTCGCCACGATGGCGTGCTGATGCTGTGGGCGCTGATGCTGCAGATTGTGATCAGCTCCTTGCTTTGGGCCTGTACGGCCGCGCCCGCGCCCGCTCCCGCACCTGATCCTGCTCCCGCGCCTCCGCCCGTCGTCGCGCTCATCACCATTGACACCTGGCGTTTCGACCACTTCAGCGCCCAAGACACCCCCAATTTGTGGGCGCTGGCCCAGCAAGGTCAGCGCTATGACAACGCGTGGACCCCAATCGGTCTGACCTCTCCGGCTCACGCGACCATGCTCACCGGCCTGATGCCCTGGGAGCACGGCATGCGGGCCAACAATCACCATGGGTACCGCCTGCGCAGTGATGTACCGGTGATCGCGGACACGCTGGGTCTTGTTGCGGGCGCCTTTGTCAGCGCCTACCCCGCAGGACCGGCCGGTGGGCTCGACCGAGGTTTCGACATCTTCGACGGTCCCGACAGCGGCGAGCGACCCGGCCGGATCGCGGTGAACCACGCCCTGGCCTGGCTCTCCAAGGGCGAGCCGGCCCAGCACTCCGCGTTTCTGTGGGTCCATCTGTACGAGCCCCACGGGCCGTACAAGGGCAAGGGCGCCACGGACTCGGAACGCTACTCCGAAGAGGTCGCCCTGGCTGACGCCACCCTGGCTCCGCTGCTGGCCGAGCTGACCCGCCGGGGCAGCCGAATCGTCGTGGCAGCCGACCACGGCGAGGTCCTGACGGAAGAACCCTGCGGTCGGCAGCACGAGCGCTCAATCGCCCCCCAGGTCCTACACGTCCCGCTCTTCGTGTGGGCGCCGGGGATGGTGCCCTCGGTGATCACCGCTCGGGTGGGGCTCTCGGATGTCCCAGCCTTGCTCCAAGGGCTGGCTCCGGCCTCGCACAGTGTGTGGCTCGCCGAGAGCGGAATGTGTGAGCCGAGCTGCGCGCCAGGGTGCGCGCCTACGGGCCTGGCCGGACGAGACGCGGTGGCCATGGACGACGGCGGGCGGTGGATCCATCGACCCGGCCTGGGGACGTTTTCCGAAGGCAAGCCAGACCCCGCGCTGCGGGCCCTGGCGGAGTCCTTGCCCCCGGTGCCGCCACCCATCGGCGCATCGGCCGCCGAAACCGCGGCCCTTGGCTACGTTGGAGAATAACCCAAAGACCTTACTTCTCTTGGGATCGTAGAGCCCAAGGAGCTGCCGAGATAGGGAACGGCCATGCTGCCGTTCATTCTCGCAAGCTCGCTCTCCTTCGCCGCGCCGGTGGCTCCGGCCCCGCCAGCCGACCCCTTCGTCGAGGTTAGCTGCGGCGCGCAACATAGCTGCGCCCGCACCGCCGCTGGCCTGATCCACTGCTGGGGCTCCGACCGGTCCGGCGAGGTCAGCAATGTACCCGCGGGCACTTTTTCACAGGTCAGCGCGGGCGCGTCCCGAAGTTGCGCCATCAACAGCGAAGGCGCTCCGCAGTGCTGGGGCCGACCACTGGGCGGGGGTGGCGACGATCTGGAGTTGGACCTGGACATCGACGATGACATCGTGCAGATGCCCACCACGCTGGCCTCGGTCGTCGTCGGCACGAACGCGGACTGCGGCTTGGATCCGGTGGGCCGCGTACACTGTTGGGGAGTGGTCGGTGAATTGGTCTCACAGGTACCGCCCGAGGGTGGCTTCGTCTCGGTCTCGGTGGGCCAATGGCACGCCTGTGCTCAGCGCAAGGACGGCTCCCTGAGCTGCTGGGGACGCGGCGCCAGGCGGGACGGAGGCGGCCCCTTCCAGGCGGTTCCTCCGGCCTGGCCAGTCACCCAGGTCGCCGTCGGAAGGGGCGAATTCACGTGTGGGCTGCGCACGGACGGATCCGTCGCATGTTGGGGCTCCGATGCGGCTGGCGACGGCAGCGGGCGCCTCACCGGGCAACTTCGGGCCCCTCCTGGGGTCTTCACAGCGATCAGCGCGGGTCTGGACCACGCATGTGGGCTGCGGGAAGACGGCAGCGTGACCTGCTGGGGCAGCCTGGCCGATCCC
>JAADHA010000096.1 GCA_013152105.1 Oligoflexia bacterium
GCCAGCTCACCTCGCGCAGGGCGGCCTGCCGCATCGCAGGGGTCCAGCCCGACTCGGCGAGCTGCTCAAGAGAGAGCATCGCCGGGGCGAGGAGCCGGGCGTCGCCGCTGGCGGTGGGGTCGATGCGGTCGACGATGGCCGCAGCCACGCCTTGGGCCCAGGCCGCGGTCAGGTCCTGGGCCGCGGGCGACTCGAGCAGCTCGGGTCCGGGCATCAGTGCGGGCAGGGTGTCCGGCAGGGTGTCCTTGCCCGCCATCGCCGAGGTGATCGCGGCGCGTCCCAGGGCGTAGGCGTGAACGACTTGCAGGCGTTCGTCGCCGTGGACCGCACCCCGTTTGTGGAGGTCGATGGGCAGGGCCCAGCTCGCCTGCTCCCGGAAGAAGTCCATATCGCCTGGCCACTGATCGAGCGCCGCCCCGTTGGGGAAAGGCGGGGCCAGGGCCAGGAGCCGGCTGCCCAGGCCTGCTATCAACCACGGCGAGAGCAGCAGCGCGGCGCGTCCCCGTCGTCCCGCCTGCCACAAGGCCGCGCTGGCCAGGGCGACGACGGCGGCGGCCAGTGGGATCGCGGGGGCCGCGTAGCGAACCCCACCGGCGGTCGGCACGTCGGGCCAGGCCGAGCGCTGCACCGGGAAGCGGACCAGCAGGTAGATCCCGAGCCAGGTGCCAAGCAAGCCCAGGACCAGCCGGGGCCAGCCGGGTCGCCGCGCGATCGACACGGCCGCGACCAACAGGCTGACCGCGGCCATCACCCCCAGGACGGGTCCGAAGATCGGGTCACGCACACCCAGCAGACCGGCCAACTGGTTGGGCATCACCAGGCCCATCAGCTTGCCCGGCAGGCGGGCCAGGCTGGGGACGGTCTCGCCCGCCTGGTAGATCGTCGCGGTCGGCCACTGGCCCGTGAGCGCGGTGCGCAGGATGGCGGGAGAGAAGCCCACAGCGCCAGCGGCGATCACGCGAAGCAGGCGTCCCCAGTCGCGCATCAGGCCAATCCAGACCAGCAGGCCGAGCACGGCGAAGGCCCCAGACCAGCCCACCCAGAGCAAGAGCCCCAGGCACAGCCCCAGGCAGAGGTCACGTCCGCGGCGTGATGGTCCCGCCGCCAGGGCGAGGGCCATCAGTACGATTGCGCTGCACTCGTAGTGGTTGCCCCAGGCGACGAGTCCCAGGCGCGACCAGGCCGGCGGGCTGGCCAGAAGGACCGCGGCCACTGCGCCCCCCGCGATCGGGCTGACGTGGCGCCAGGCGGCCTGGGTGAGGGCCCCGACCGCGACCGCGCCCAGCAAGATGGGGACCAGCTTCCAGACCAGCAGACTGGTCCCAAAGAGCGTGAAGAGCCCAGCGCCCAGCAGAGCATCCGCGGTACAGCCGCCGCAGAAGGGGCGGTACTGGAGCGGCAGGATGACGGCGGAGCCCGCGCTGAGGATCGCCTCGGCGTGGGCCGCGTTGTAGAGCTCTTCGGGGTCCAGTGTGACGGCGGTCGGGTTGGCCAGCAGCAGGAGCTGGAGGAGTCCAAAGACGCAGCCCGCTAGAAGCCCAGGGATGATGCCGCCGCGTGGGCGCGTCGCGGGAGAAGCGGACGCCATCCTGGCTCCCGGTGCTTGCTCAGCGCGGAATCAGTATCAGAGCCAGGCCTTGAGCTGGTCATCCGAGAGGCGGGCCGGGTGACCGCGCCACACGATCTTGCCGTCCTTGACAAGCGCCGCGGCGGGGATGCCGCTGACGTTGAACCACTTGGACAGGGCACCGGTCTCCTTGGCGATCGGGAAGGTGACGCCGCCTTCCTTGAGGAAGTCCATCACTTTTGCGTCCGTTGAGGACTTCGTGACCTTGGTGAAGCCGACCACCTGCAGGCCCATGGAGCGGTAATTCTGGTAGCGGGTCTCCAGGGCCGGGGCTTCGTGCTTGCAGTGGGGACACCAGGCTTCGAAGAAGACCACCAGGGTTGGCTTTCCGCTGGTCAGGTCGACATCGTCTTCGCCCTGGTACCACTTCTCGACTTCCCAGGTGGCGGGTGCGTCCTTTCCGATGACGGAGAGCTCTTGTTCCATCTTGCGGGCCTTGCGGTAGGCGGTCGTGGTGCCGTAGTCCGTCTTGAGCGTCGCGAGCTTGGCCTTGGCTTCGTCGAACTTGTTTTCGCGGGACAGGGCGGCGATGTCCTTGAGCAGCGCGTTTGCCTTGGTTTCGGCCGCGGAATTGGTCCCAGTGGCGGCTGCGGCGCCCTTCGCGGCACGGCTTGCGCCGGGGTTGGCCTTGAGTGCCTTGACTTCGCCCTCCAGGGTAGCGACGCGTTGCTCCAGGGCGTCCACCTTGTCGGCGGGAGCGCAGCCAGCGAGCAAGGTTGCGGCGAGGACGAGGGTGCGAGCGTTCATCGAAGTCTCCAGGCGAGGAACCGCCAGGCGGAGCGACAGGCCCACCCTGGGCGGAGAGAAGGTCCTGCCCTCCTACCCGTCTGTGGGTCAGGGTGGCAACTGTCGCAGGCCCGTGACCGGGTCCAAGGCACCCTGAAACCCCCGATCATGCCGTTGGCGTGGGGCTTGCGGAGCTGATGCGGACTTGGCCGGACCGGTTGCCGCGGGCGTGCTTGCGGGATACCTGGCGCGCCGCTGCCCCTGGGCTCGACCTCCCGAGGATGCTGATGCTCCACGCGGTCATCTTCTACTTCTTCGCGATCATGACCATCCTCGCTGGACTGGCCGTGGTCACGCGGCGCAGCCCGATCGCCGCGGCCATCGCCCTGGTCGTGACCTTCTTCTTTCAGGCCAGCCTCTACGTGCTGCTGGACGCCCACTTTGTGGCCGTCGCCCAGATCCTGGTCTACGCCGGCGCCATCATGGTGCTCTTCATCTTCGTGATGATGCTGTTGAACCTGCGCGGCTCGGACCCGGGCACATTGCCGCACATCCCCGGTCGGGCCCTGGCCGGACTCGCGGTCGCCGGACTGGTGGGTACCGGCCTGGTCGTGTCCCTCGAAGGCCTGCGGATGATGGACATGGGGCCGGCGCCGGACGACTTCGGGACGATCGAACAGGTCGGCGCCCTCATCTTCAACGGCACCTATCTGCTCCCCTTTGAAGTCGCATCGGTGCTGCTGACGGTCGCCATGGTGGGCGCCGTCGTGCTAGCCAAGCGGGAGGTCTGATGGACCAGGTCGGGCTGTATCCGGTGCTCTTCACCAGCGTTGCGCTGTTCATGATCGGCGCGGCCGGTGTGCTGAGCCGTCGCAATGCGCTGATCGTGCTGATGTGCATCGAGCTGATGCTGAATTCGGTGAACCTGGCCTTTGTCGGCTTTGCCCGGCACCTTGGGCAGGCGGACGGTCACGTCTTCGCCATCTTCGTCATGGCGGTCGCCGCTGCCGAGGCCGCCGTGGGTCTGGCGCTCGTCATTCTGCTCTTCCGACACAAGGCCTCGGTTGACCTCGAGAACTTCACGATGCTGAAGGGCTGACCCCGCCGGCGGAGACTGCTGTGAATCCTGCCTTGCTGAGCCTCGTGCCGCTCTTTCCGCTGCTCGGGGTCATCGTCATCGCGCTGCTCAACCGCAGGGCCAGTCGCCTTGTGGCCGGTGGCATTGCGACCGCCATGGTCGGGCTGAGCGCCTTGGTGTCCTTCTGGACGCTGTGGACCCTGGTGAGCTCGCACGGCCAGACGCCCATGCTCTACACGCGCCTCTACCAGTGGATCAGCGTGGGGCATCTCCACGTCGACATCGCCTTCCTGGCGGATCCGCTCAGCGCGGTGATGATGTGCGTGGTCACTGGCGTGGGCGCGCTCATCCACCTCTACAGCATCGGCTACATGGACGACCCGGCCGACGCCGACAGTACCTGGCGCTTCTTCGCCTACATGAACCTGTTCGTGTTCGCGATGCTGTTGTTGGTGATGGGCGACAACTTCCTGCTGATGTTCGTCGGCTGGGAAGGCGTGGGCCTGTGCAGCTACCTGCTCATCGGCTTCTGGTACACCAACACCGACTTCGCCAAGGCTGGCAAAAAGGCATTCATCGCCAACCGGGTCGGCGACTTCAGCTTCCTGTTGGGTGTGTTCATGCTCTTCTGGGCCTTGGGCGACCAGGCCACCCTGACCTTTGCCCAGCTCCAGGACACGCTTGTCGCCCAGCCTCAACTGGTGGGCGGTTCCGGCGGCACCTTGGTGACCGCTATCGCCTTGCTGCTCTTCGGTGGCGCCACCGGAAAGAGCGCCCAGATCCCCCTGTTCGTCTGGCTACCCGACGCCATGGCTGGCCCGACTCCGGTCTCGGCCCTCATCCACGCCGCGACGATGGTGACCAGCGGCATCTACATGATCTGCCGCTTGAACTTCCTGTTCGTGATGAGCCCGGTCGCGATGGGGGTCATCGCGACCATCGGGGCGCTGACCGCCTTCTTCGCCGCCACTGTCGCCTTGACGCAGACCGACATCAAGAAAGTCCTGGCCTACTCGACCGTCAGCCAGCTTGGCTACATGTTTTTGGGTGTGGGGGTCGGGGCCTTCACCGCGGGCACCTTCCACCTCATCACCCACGCCTTCTTCAAGGCCCTGCTCTTCCTGGGTGCTGGTGCGGTCATCCACTCGTTGCACCACCAGCAGGACATGCGCCACATGGGCGGCCTGCTCAAGTACATGAAGATCACGGGCGTCACGATGATCGTGGCCTGGTTGGCCATCATCGGCTTCCCTGGCTTCTCGGGCTTCTTCTCCAAGGACGAGATCCTGTGGCTGACCTTCTCGGCCAACCCGGCGCAGATTGCGCTCTTCGGACCTGAGTTCCCGCTGCCCAAGATCCTGTGGATCATTGGTGCCGTGACCGCGGTCCTGACCGCCTTCTACATGAGCCGCTTGATCTTCCTCACCTTCTTCGGAGACTACCGAGGCGGGCACTCGGACGCAGACGCGGCCGCGGACGGGCACGGGCATGGCCACGCCCCGCCGCATGAAGTCAGCCCTCTGATGTGGGTGCCACTGGCGGCCCTGGCCTTGCTGGCCATGGGGGGCGGCTTGATCAACCTGCCCCACTGGCTGCCGTCCGGCGAGATGTCCGGGGGGCTCCACCATTTCCTGGCGCCCGTCTTCGCCAACTCCGCTCCCTACCTCAGCTTTGATGGCGCGGACGAGTCCTTGGAGATGCCGATCATGGGCATCACCTTGGTCATGGTCTTCATCGCGGTGATGGTGCCCTGGTTCTTGTACCTCAAGAAGCCGGGCGATCTGGACGAGACCCGTCGCGAGCTGGTGCCGGACTTGTTGTACCGCGGCTCCTTGAACAAGTGGTGGATTGACGAGCTGTACCAGGCGGCCATCATCGGGCCCATCCTGGTCGGCAGTCGGCACTTCTTGTGGGCCATCGTCGACGCCCAGCTCATCGACGGCGCGGTGAACGGCGTCGCCTCGGCGATGAGCGGGCTGAGCAGTGGCTACAGCCGTTTCATCCAGGACGGGCGCGTGCAGACCTATGCGTTGGTCCTCGCGGCCGGGGCGGCGGTCCTGGTCTTCGCTTTCGCGGTGGGGGGCTGACATGAACCACCTGCTCAGCCTGGTCACCTTCCTGCCTCTGATCGGGGCCCTGGTCGTCTTCGTGTCTCCCAAGGGCACCGCGAAGTGGCTGGCCCTGGCCGTCTCCTTGCTGACCTTTGTGGTCTCCGTCCCGCTGTGGTTCCTCTACGATCCCGCTGCCCACGGTCTGGCCGGCTGGGAGACCTTCCAGTTGGTCGACGGGCCCTACCCCTGGATTGCGGACCTGGGCATCTCGTACACGGTCGGCATCGACGGCATCTCGCTGCTGCTGGTGCTGTTGACGACGCTGCTGACCCCGCTGGTCATCTACAGCAGCATGTCTTCGATCCACAAAAAGGTCGGTCAGTATATGGGCTTCATGCTCATCCTCGAGACCGCGATGCTGGGCAGCTTCGTCGCGCTGGACACGTTCTTGTTCTACGTGTTCTGGGAACTGATGCTCATCCCGATGTACTTCATCATCGGGGTGTGGGGCGGCCCCAACCGCGTCTATGCGGCGCTCAAGTTCTTCATCTACACCTTGGTCGGTTCGCTCTTGATGCTGATCGCCATCGTGGCCCTCTACGTCTTCCACTTCCAGCAGTTTGGCTTCTGGTCGGCCAGCATCCTGGACCTCTACAATGTGGCGCTGCCCTTCCGCACAGAAGCGCTGCTCTTCGCCGCCTTCGTGCTGGCTTTCGCCATCAAGGTCCCGATGTTCCCGCTCCACACCTGGCTGCCGGACGCCCACGTCCAAGCGCCAACCGGGGGTTCGGTCATTCTGGCTGGCGTCATGCTGAAGCTCGGGACCTATGGCTTCCTGCGCTTCGCCATGCCGCTCTTTCCCCAGGCTACGCACGAATACGGGGGCGTGATCGCGGGACTCGCGGCCATCGGGATCGTGTACGGCGCGCTGGTGGCCATGGCGCAGGACGACATGAAGAAGCTGGTCGCCTACAGCTCGGTGTCCCATATGGGCGTGATCATGTTGGGGCTGTTCGCCCTGAACACCGAGGGGGTCAGCGGCTCGGTCTACCAGATGCTCAACCACGGGCTCAGCACGGGCGCGCTCTTCCTGTTGGTGGGCATCATCTACGAGCGGCGCCACACGCGCGAGATCGCCGAATACGGCGGCCTGGCCACGTCGATGCCCAAGTACAGCTTCGTGCTGCTCGTGGTTGCCTTTTCCAGCATCGGCTTGCCGGGGCTCAACGGCTTCATCGGTGAAGCCCTCTCGCTGCTCGGCGCCTTTCATACCCACCCGGTTGCCACCGTCGTGGGGACCTCGGGCGTCATCTTCGGTGCCGTCTATATGCTGTGGATGGTCCAGCGCGTGGTCTTCGGCCCGCTCACGATCGAAGCCAACAAGACGATGCCCGATCTCACGGGTCGAGAGATCGCCTACCTCGCACCCATCCTGGTGTTGATCGTCGTGATGGGCGTCGCGCCCGGGCCCATCCTGGCCAAGCTCGAGCCCTCGGTTGACCGACTGCTGGTCCAAGTCAACTCGCAGGTCGATCTGCTGGCCCAGCCGGACGTGGCAGGAGGTCAGCGATGAGCTTCGACATCGGTGAGCTTCGCTACATCGCTCCGCAGATCACGGTCTTCCTGTTTGGGCTGCTGGTCCTGATGAACGACGTCCTGTTCCGCAAGTCCAGCCGCGAGATCAGCCTGTCAGTGACCCTGTTGGGCCTGGGTGTCGCGGCCTTGCTCAACCTGCTGACCTTGCAGGGTCTGGACGCACCCGTCCTGGCCTTCAACGGCATGTTGGCCGTGGACCAGTTCGGGCTCTTCTTGAACTTCGTCATCCTGCTGGCGGGCGCGGCCTCGCTGCTGATCGGGCACGACTTCCTGCGTCGCGTCGATGTGGCGGTGCCCGAGTACAACCCGATGGTGCTGTTCACGGTCTTCGGCATGCTGCTGATGGCCAACGCCAACGACCTGATGCTGCTGTTCATCTCGCTCGAGATCATGTCCATCGGGCTGTATGTGCTGACCGGCATCAACCGGGGTGAAGTCAAGGGTGCGGAAGGGGCCTTCAAGTACTTCGTGATGGGGGCCTTCGCGTCCTCCTTCCTGCTCATGGGCATCGCCTTCATCTACGGTACGGTGGGCAGCACCCAACTCCGCGCGGTCGCCCAGTGGTTCGCCATCA
>JAADHA010000602.1:0-7628 GCA_013152105.1 Oligoflexia bacterium
GGCCACCGTGAGCCCGCCCTCGGCCTCACCCTCTTCGACGCCGACACCGTGGACACGCTGCTACGCTACGGCCTGCTGGCCGTCTTCATCGCCCTGCTGCTGACGCCCTTTGGCCTGCCTGTGCCCGAGGACGTGAGTCTGTTCGTCGCCGGTGTACTCACAGGCCTGGGTCAGGCGGTCCTGCCCCAGGCGCTGGCGGTCGGCTACGTCGGCGTCGTCGTCAGCGACCTGATCAGCTTCTCCTTTGGACGACGGGTCGGCCTGGAACCGCGGGGCTTCTTGGGGCGGCTGGTGGGACCCTCGCAGTTGGCCCGCATCGAGCGCTTCTACCTGCGCTACGGAAGCTGGGCGATCGTGATCGCCCGCCAGATCCCCGGAATGCGCCTGCCCGCATTCTTCTTCGCCGGTGCGACGGGCATCCCCCTGACGCGCTTCTTGTTGGTGGATGGCAGCGCCGCCTTCGTGACCGTCGGCGTGTACGTCAGCCTGGGCTACGGGTTCAGCGACAAGGTGAGCAGCGTCGTGCCCTGGTTGGACCGCTTCCGCTTTGTGCTGGTGCTGGTGGGGGTCACCAGCGGCCTGGTGATCGCCCTGCGGTGGTTCCGTCGGCACAGACGATCGGGCTGAGTTCACGGCTCCAGATTTCGGCCAGGCTCAGCCCCCAGCGACTGTGACCAGCTTGCGGACGCCGTCGGCTTCGCGAGAGGCGATGACCACCACGTCCTTGCCATGCACGCACAGAAAGCGCTGCCCCTGCTGCACCGATGCAGGCGGTGCCGGAAGCTGTCCTGAGCGACGCAGGGCCGAGAGCTGCCCGTCACTGAGGGTGACGCCAGGCAGGTGATCAAGCGCCACCGCCGTGGGGACCAGCCAGCGCGCGATGTCCGCTTGCACGCTGGAGCGTGGGCGCCACTGCACCCGCTCGGCTCCACGCTTTGGTCGCAGGACGGGCAGCCAATCGTCCCGCTCGGCCACGATCCGGGACAGGCCCGGCATGTCCAGGGCCATCGACTCCTTGAAGGGGCCGCTCTGTTCCCGCCTCAGGGCGACGAGGTGTCCGGCCGTGCCCAGCTCGGTCGCGATCTCGTCCGCCAGGACCCGCGCATAGGTGCCGCGCCCACAGAGGATGCGGACGCGCAAGGTGGACGGTGTGCGCTCGACCAGCTCGATGCGGTCGATGCGGATGGGGCGCGCCTTGACCGACACGTCTTTGCCCTCGCGGGCGTACTTGTAGAGTGGCTTTCCGGCCACCTTTACCGCCGAGTAGCGAGGCGGCACCTGCATCCTGGTGCCCTTGAAGCCAGCCAGCACCGCCAGCACCTGGTCGTCGCTCAGCGTGGGGACGGGACGCTCTCGGGTGACCTGGCCGGTGAGATCCCCGGTGTCCGTCGCGGTCCCCAGCGCGATGGTGGCGTCGTAGACCTTCAGGTTCTCGTCCAGGTACTGGATGAGGCGCGTCGCCCCGCCCAGAGCCAGCGCCAGGACGCCGGTGGCAAACGGGTCCAAGGTGCCCGTGTGGCCGACCTTCTTGACGCCGAGCACCGCGCGCACCACCGCCACCATATCGTGACTGGTGACCCCAACGGGCTTGTCGATTACCAGAAAGCTGGGCTTCACGGCAAGTCCTGGTCGTCGCCTTCGGCTGCCATGGGCAGATCCTGATCCGCGCGGTCCTGTTCCATCTCGGACAGCCGCCTGGTCATGGCCAGAGAGTCATCCAGCCCATCATCCAGGTGAAACTGGAGCTGCGGCGTGTGGCGCAGGCGGATCTGCTGCCCCAAGACGCTCCTGAGGAAGCCAGCGGCCGCATCGAGTCCCTGCATCAAGCGTTGGGTGTCCCCGCGGCCACCCAGCGGGACGACGTTGACATGGGCGATGCTGAGGTCGCGGCTCATGCGCACAGCGGTGATGGAGAGATCAGCCACCCGAGGGTCCTTCACGTCTTCACGGAGGGCGCGGGCGACGATGGCGTGTACATCCATCGCCACACGGTCGTTCCGGTCGGCAGCCCTGGGGTGAGGCGTGCCCCGATGGGCGCTGTTGGAGCCACGACTACGACGATCACGAGGGCTACGAGACATGGGCGGCTGGCTATGGGGCCGAGCACAGGGTGTCAACGGCCTGGGGTCGGGCGCGACGAAGGCTACACGTCGGGATCGGCCCCGGCGACCAAGGCGATCTCCTCGCGATCCATCGTACACTCCCACAAGCGGCGGTCGGCCAACACCCTGCGCAGCCCTGGCAAGGCACAGGGTATGCCGTTCAAATCCAGCGCATCTGCCGCGACCTTGGCGCGCACCAGCCCAGCCTGCCGCGACGGACTGTGGACCAATAGATGACCCAGCTCATCGCCCGCCAGCAGGGTCTCGCCGGCAGCCACGACCAGCCAGGTGTCGGCGGGCAAGGTCGGCGATCCCGCCACCAGCGACGCTGGCGCGCGGTCTGTGACCCGCAGCCGCACCCCAATGGCGACGCCGTCGGCTTCGACTTCGTCGGCGCCCCACTGCAGGCGCTGTCCCATGCCGACCCGAAGCGCCGCATCCACCAGGTCCACGCCGTAGATGCGCTCGGTCACCGCGTCGGCAGCTTGAAGGCCCGGCCGCAGGTCCAGCAGGTAGGGTCGGCCGTCGTCCGTGACCAGGAACTGGGCGGCCGCGATGCCGCGCCACTCGACCGAGGACGCCAGGGCCAGAGCCGCGACCATCATCTCTTCTTCAAGTTCTTGGCCCAACCCGCCAGCCGGGCCGATCCAGATCCGGCGGATGCCGCCGATTCGCCCGGTCACGTCCCGCGTGCCGATCGCCACAACGGCCTCGTCGCCATCCCCGACCAGGGGGACCTCGATCTCACGAGCCCCCAGGACATAGCGCTCCACCATGATCGGGCCGTCCTGGAGCATGCCCGCCGCGGCGACCGCGAGCTCTTCCAGGGTGTCGGCGCGGATCAGAGGGCGCACCCGCCCACGGGCCGGCTTGAGCGCCACCGGAAAGCCGACCCCCATCGCCCAGCCGATCGCCTGGTTGACATCCGTGAGGGGGCCCGTCCCCGGCACCACGCTGAGCCCCAGCTCGTCAGCGAACTCACGCACCTTGGCCCGGTCCGCCGCGAAGGCCAGCAATTCCGGCGGGCTGCCCAACCAGGCCAGGCCGTAGCGGGCGCACAGCTCGGCCATCTCGGCGCTGCGGGCCTGGTCGTCCCAGCCCGGCAAGAGGGCGTCACAGCCAGAGTCCACGCCCGCCGCCAGGACGTGCTCGGGGTCCGGCCAGCCGCTTGGGCCATCCGGCACATTGACCACATAGTCACCGGCCTCGCTCCAGCCCCCCACATCGTCGTGGTCGGCCAGCAGCACGACCGACTCCAGGCCGGCCTCGTGTACGGACTTGGCCAGGCGCACCGCCGCAGCACCTCGCGCCGCCACCAGGACCCGGCGGATGTCGCCAAACTGGGGGGACTTGGACCGGCCGGTCATGGCGTCTCACGCAGCCCCAGCATGGACCGCGTCTCGGCCACCGTGGCAGGACGGCGGCCGATATCCCGGGTCAAGCGCACCGCGCGCTCGACCAGCACACCGTTGCTGTTCGCCATGGTGCCGTCAGGCAGGTAGAAATTGTCTTCCAGTCCTACTCGGATGTTGCCGCCCAGCACCAGCGCCGCCGCGACCAGTCTCCACTGCGAGCGGCCAATGCCGATCACCTGCCAGGAGGACCCGGCGGGGACCTGGCTGGCCTGGAGCTGCAAGGCGGACACGGTGCTGGGCAGTCCGCCCAGTACCCCCATGATGAAGGACAGCTCGAGGGGTGGCCGCAGCAGACCCATGTCCATCAAGGGCGCAGCCGTGGCCGTGTGGCCCGTGTCGAAGCACTCCAGTTCAGGGTGGACACCCGCGTCAACCATCGCCGCCAACAGGCGCTTGATCTTGGAGATGGGGTTGGGAAACACGATGTCGAAGACGAAGTCCTTGCGACGGCGCGAGTACTTGGCGTAGTTCATGGTCCCCATATTGAGGGCCGCCACGTCCGGGCGTACTTGCCGCAGGATCGCTTCCTGCGGGGCCGTGTCTTCGTCCAGGGTTCCCGTCGAGAAGTTGATGACGATGGGACAGCGGGCGGCCACCTCTTGCTTGATGCGCCCGAAGATGTCGGTCGACCACGAGGGACTGCCATCGTCCTGCCGAGCGTGGATGTGGGCCACAGTCGCGCCAGCTTCAAAGGCTCGGCGGGCTTCTTCCGCCAGCTCGATCGGCGTGTAGGGGATGTGGGGACACTGACGGCGATTCGCAAGCACCCCGGTGAGGGCGCAAGACACGATGACCGCGTCCCCCCCGAAAGCGAGCGCGGGCGTTGCGGGTTGAGAGTCCGACACAGCTAGCTCCCTTTCCAGGCGGGGGGACGATGGGCCATGAAGGCCGAGATGCCCTCGGCTGCATCGTCGGTGAGAAGGTTGAGGCTGAGTTGGCTGTGCATGTATCGCAGCGCGTCTTCGAGGGGCTGATCGTCGATGCCGGCCATCGCCACAAGTCCCATCGACATGATGGCTGGCGAGTGCGCCGCCGCGGCACGAGCCAGATCGCAGGCTGCGGCGTCGAGCTGGGCGCGTGACACGATCTGGTTTGCGAAGCCCACGGTCTTCGCTTCGGCTGCCGAGAGCTTGTGCCCACAGAGGATCATCTGGTGGAGCAGGTTGCGCGGCAGCTTGCGCAGCAAGACCGGCGTGATCATCCACGGGAATAGCCCCAGCGCAAGCTCGGGCGTCGCGATCCGGGCGTCCTGGGCCATCACGACCAGGTGGCAGGCCGCGACCAGACCCGCGCCCCCCCCCAGCGCGTCACCCTGGACCGCCGCCACGACGGGCAAGGGGCTGTCGTGGAGCGCCAGCAAGAGGGCGACGAAGGACTCCCGCGCACGGTGCTGGGCCAGCAGACCCTGGCCAGACATGCCATCGGGCCCAAGATCGCCCCCCGCGCAGAAGTACTTTCCCTGCGCCCGCAGCACCACCGCCCGCACCCCGTCGGGATCAGACAGGGTGGCCGCTGCGTCCTTCAGCGCGCGCAACAGGGACCCGATGAGCGCAGGGCTCAGCGCGTTGCGACGTTCTACACGGTTGAGGCTCAGCACGAGCAGCGGACCGTCGCGCTTGCTTTGTAGCGATGCACTCATGGTGTTCCCGCGTCCTTTTGGTGTTCCCGGTGTGGGCGCGACAGCATAGCAACCGCGCGAGCTGGGTTCACAGTCGACACCGCGCGGGCTACGCAGCGGGAAGCAAGAGCTTCGCCGCCACCGACCACCTTCCCCGGGGTGCATTCCATCGACAATCGCCTTGCCATCGTGATCGTGGGCCCCGGACGCCTGGGCCGGACCGTGAGCCTGGCCTTGGAAGCCCGCGGCCACAAGGTCACCCTGCTTGGGCGCGGCGAGCGCATCCCGACGGCTCCCCTCACCTGGCTCACCGTTCCTGATCGCAGCATCGCGCAAGCCAGCGCCGCCGTACCAAGGATGCCCGAGGGGGGCGTCGTGCTGCACGCCAGCGGCGCCTGCGATCTCGACGTCTTGCGCCCCCACATCCACCGGGGCTCACTTCACCCCTTGATGACCTTTCCCGGACCCGAGCTGGCCAGCCCGGACTTCGACGGCCTGCCTGCCGCACTCGACGGGGACCCGCTCGCCCGACAGATGGCTGGCCAACTGGCCGAAGCGCTGGGTTGGAGGGCCTTTGGGGTCAACGGCGACCGGCGCCTCTACCACGCCTCGGCCGTGATGGCGGGCAACTTTTCGACGGTCCTGCTGGCAGCGGCGGCCGACCTGCTCGAAGCGGCGGGTGTTCCGGCCCAGGACGCACCCGCGCTGCTGCTCCCCCTCGCTCGCGCCAGCCTGGAGAACGCCGCCGCAGTGGGCCCAGCCCGCGCCCTGACCGGTCCAGTGGCCCGAGGGGACGAGGACATTATTCGCGCCCACAGGTCCGCCATCGCCGACGCGCGCCCGCACCTGCTGCCGGTCTACGACGCCCTGGCGACCACCGCACGGCGCCTGCTCGACCCACCCAGACAGGACGGCGAAGCCCCGGCCAAAGCCAAGGAAACAGGTACTTCCTGACGTGTCAAGACCATCTGAGCAAGACAAGCTCAGACCAACTGTGACATGAATCATGGAACTTTTCCAAGGAACACAGCGTCTTGCGGTTGTGATGGGATGCTTGCCCCGGCAACAACCGGTGCTATACTCCAATCAGCCCCCCTGCCACGGCTTCCACTCCCCGGAGACGACGATATGCTCGACGCCTTCATCATTGAGAAAATCCGCCGCGAGCGTGAGCGTAAGCGCGACCAGGACCGCGCAGGCAAGGGGCTGCATCTGCCGGTGGACGGCCCCGGCCGGACCGAACGTCCCGTAGAGATCCGGCCCGAGCCTCCCCAGAACGATGAACGCGATGGCGGCGCCATCGTTGTGGACTTCACCATCTAGCGCACGCGTCCTGGGCTGGGTTTGCCGACCCGGCGCTGGCGTGGTACTCGGCGGGCGTTGTTGCCACCCGCTACACCTACGTCTGCCCATGCCGGCCCGGCTCAACGGGCGCGGGAAGGGTGGCACAAGAGAGGATCACATGGCCCGTCGATGCATGCTGACCGGCAAGCGCCCCAATGTCGCCAACAAGGTCTCGCACTCCAACATCAAGACCAAGAAACGCCAGTTCCCCAACCTCCAGACCCGTCGGATCTGGTTCGCGGAAGAAAACCGGTGGGTGCGGATGAAGGTCTCGACGCGCGCGATCCGGACCTTGAACAAAAAGGGCCTCTTGGCCTTTGCCAATGAAGTCGGCCTGGACCTGTCCAAGCTCTGAGCCCACCTGGTCGCACGGCCGCGCCTATCTGGGGACATCCAACCTCAGCGCCGCCATGAGCTGATCACGGTCGAAGGGCTTGCGCAGCAGGCGTGTGTCGGGGCCCGGGTCAAAGTCCGAGCCGGTCGTCAGGACCAGGTGGTCGGCCATCTCTGGCCAGCGACGCTCCACCTCGGTCAAAAAGGCCAGGCCGTCCATACCCGGCAGGAGGAGGTCGGCCAGCACGTCGTCGAAGTGCGTACCGCTGAGCAGCCGCAGCGCATCTTCTGCCGTGCGCGTCGTGCGCACCCCCAAGCCCTGGCCCGACAGCATCCAGCTCACCGTCTCGCAGAGCAGGTGGTCGTCATCAACCACCAGGACCACGGGCGCCGCTCCGTCCTGGAACATCGGCCCGGTCTGGGCCGGAAGGCTGAGGATCAGGTCGATCTGCCCAGTGGCGTCCTGTTCAGCCAGGATCCCCCCGCCGTTGTCGCGCAGCAACACCCCGGCGATGGCCAAGCCCAGCCCCAGTCCGGGGTCCATCGGCGCAGCGCGGTCGTGCTGAGCCTGACCCAGGGCGGACACAACCGCGGGCGGAAGGTGCGCCTGCTCACCGCGAATTCGCAGCTTGATGGATCGGCGGTCCCGCTTGTCCAGCCGCAGATCCAAGGTCCGGTCCGAGGGCATGGCGTCCGCCAGGGTGAGCATCAGGTCTCGCAAGGCCAGCTCGCCGTGGTCGGGATCGACGATGACGATGACGTCGTCGGGGATGTCGACCGAGAGGCGCACCCGGCGCAGACGCGGCGTGCTGCGGG
>JAADHA010000602.1:7646-10912 GCA_013152105.1 Oligoflexia bacterium
CAGACCGAGGGGATCGTGGTGGGGCGGCCGCGGCTTGCCCAAGGCACGAAGGTTGCCCACCGTCGAGTCGATACGTCGGCAGTGCTCGGCCAGCACCTCGAGCACCGGCAAGAGCTGCCTGGGTGAGGTGGGCGGGCGCTGCTGAAGCAACTCCAGCCGACCCAGCACCACCGACAGGGGGTTGGTGATCTCCGCGGCGAGTTCCGCCGCCAACCGACCATAGCCGGCGTAGCGCCGGGCCCCTTCCAGGGCGTCTTCCAAGCGACGGCGCTCGGTCACGTCGCGCAACACCAGCAGCACTTCAGTGGGCGATAGGCGAGCGACGCTGAACGCGAGGAGGCGACCGTGGGGCGCGATCAGCTCGGCACCACCGACCCCGCTGAAGCCGCTCCACAAGAGCCCCATGAGTGAGGCGCCGCTCTCCGCCGAGACCAGCTTCGTGACCGACTGTCCGACCAGCCGCGCCAGGTCCTGGCCAAAGGTCAGCTCGGCCGTGCGATTGCAGGACAACACGATGCCCTGTTCGTCCACCGCCAGGATCGCATCCGGGCTTTGGTGAAACAGGGCTCGGTAGTACTCCTCTCGTTCAGCGAGGTCCCGCCGCCGAGCCGCCACGGTGGTCTCGAGCTGCCCGATGGCCCGCAAGAAGCTGCGTCGATCCGTGCAACCCACGCTCTGCTCGCGTTGGACCCGAGCCATCAGCACGTCGACCGTGCGCCGCGAGGCCGACAGCTCAGCTTCCAGCTCGGCGACGCGTGCCTGGATCGCTGCGAGGGCTTGGCGCGGCTGGCGAGGGTCGCTCATGCCACGTCTCTTGAAGGCAGGGAGCTTGAAGGCAGGGAGCTTGAAGGCAGGGAGCTTGAAGGCAGGGAGCCTGAAGGCAGGGCGAAGGCCACTCCGGTCAGCGAGAAGCTGACCAGGATGTCACCGAAGTGCTCGCCATAGGTCGAGAAGCCAGCCGCTGGAACGGGCGTCATGGCCTGCGCCAGGTCGGCCAATACACCGGCTCGATCAGCGGCATGGTAGCGCCCCCCACAGGAGAAGAGCATCAAAGCAGCATCGCTTCCCGGCAGCTTGGACAGCTCTTCTTGAAGCCCCTGGCGCGTGCTCTCCACCAGATCGACCGCCTCCAGGACATCCAGGATCGCGCCCTCTTCGACCGCCCCAGCCAGCACGAGATCCGTGCCCCGAGCCGTCATCACGCCTCGCAAGAAGCTGGTGTTCAGGGCTCGCGACCCGAATTGTACATTCTGGCCATGGATCAGGTCCGGGTGCTGGCGAAAGGACTCCATGGGGAGGCCGCACAGCCGAGCGTACTCGCGCAAGGCGGGCCAGCCGTTGATCTCGATCACCAGCCGGTGGGCGGGGTCGGCTCGCGTAATCACCACGCGCTGCCCGGTCGGACGGAAGTGATGGATCGCGAAGGGGCGAAAGGGCAAGCCCGGTTCGAGCAGCAGCAGAATGGCCCCGCCCTGCGCGGCCACGCCGTCTGAGAAGACCCAGGTGTGGTTGAAGTGTTCGTCGTCCGCGGCGCAGCCTCCTACCAGTGGCACACCGGGTGCGAGCTCGGCCACGCTGCTCAGGATCCGCTCATCTGCGCCGGACAGGCCGTCGACCAGGGTGAGGAAGACGTGCCGGTCCGAGCGCAGAGAAGCTGGAGCGCAGCCAAGATCGGTACAGATCCGCCCCACCAGCGCGGCGCCCTCTTCGTACCGCCAGGCTTGGACATCCTCGATGCACTCCAAGCCCACCCGAGCCTGTGGACCAAAGGCGATGGCGCTGATCCCACCGCGCACGAAGCGACCCTCAGACAGCTCACCCATGGTGCTACAACCAGCGGTGTGGGCACCCGGAAAGGCCGCCGCCATCGCCGTCGCCACCATCTGTGCCGGGTGGCTGGGCGAGTGGAAGGCCAACACCAGGGCCGGGTCTATCGGGGCCAGCGCGGCACGAAGCTCAGCGACCGCGCGGTCAAGGTCTACTTGTGTGGTGGCGGCGATGGCGAGAGGCGGTGGCACGAGGCTCCGGCGGTGCTGCGCCTAGATTCGCACGCAGACCGCGTCCTTCTCTACAACAACATCGTACATTGTGAGCACAATGTCGGGGTTGGTCTTGCAGGAGCCGTCGATCAAGTCGTAGATCCAGCCGTGGTAGGGGCAGGTGAGCAGCGAGCCTTGCAGCGAGCCCTCGCCCAGCGGCCCGCCCGCGTGCGGACAGGTGTTGGTGCAGGCATAGAAGGTGCCGGCGACATTCGCCACCGCGATCGCCGTCCCGCCGATGATGATCTCGACGACCCGACCCGCAGGCAGCGCGTCCTTGTGGAGCACGACTTCATAGCCACTCGGCGGCGTCACGTCCTTGGGTGCTTCAGGTGACAAGCCCAGGGCCGGCTCGGCCGCGGGGGGGCGCGCACCCCAGCCCGCGTTCTCGCCAGGTGTCCCAGATGTGCCGCGATCCGGCGAGGCCGGTGGCGCCTTGGCCCCGCGGAGCCTTTGACAGATGCGCGATCGGAGCCCGCTTGAACGGCCGATCAACAGGGTTCGCAACAGGCCCACGGGCACCTCCAGCCCGGCGCGCGGAGAGCGCACGCCACGGCGGTCTTGTACCACGATGCCCGGGGTCGGGGAGCATATGGGAGAGGTGAGCGTGCCTGCCCTCCCCTCCCCTGCGCTACGCTTGGCCCACACCCGTATCGTCGAGCCTCGGTGCTCGGGAGCCGTCCATGATCCGTGATCGCCTGAAGAAGGTCGCGCGCCGTGCCGCAGTGAAGATCTTCCATATGGAATTCGAAGTCGAGGAGCGCGACCCCAGCGCCGCCACAGTGGGCCACGTGGGCGACATCGACGAGAGCGTGATCCCCCGAGTTGTCGATGGCGACGGAGACACGCCGGGGCCCAAGCACAAGTTCGACATCGGCCGCACCTGGCTGGCCGCCCAGATCGTGTCGGGCGAGTCCCCCTTCCTGGTGGACATCCGCACACCGGCCGAGTGCGTGGCGGGCGTCTTGCCCGACGCCTTCATTGCTCCGGGGCAGACGATCCGCCAGCACCTCGAGAACCTGCCGCCGGCCGACCGCCGCGTCACGGTGTACGACCAGACCGGAGACCTGGGCAGCGCCGAAGTCGCCGCCTGGCTCCGCGAGAATGGTTGGCCCCTCGCCCGTCGCCTTCAGGGGGGCTACGCCGAGTGGCTCGAACACGGCGAGCCCATCGCCGTGCCGACGGCGCCGCAAGGGGCCGAATTCGGGCCAGGCGCGCCGGTTCAGC
>JAADHA010000017.1 GCA_013152105.1 Oligoflexia bacterium
CGGGTGGAGGGTCGCGCCAACGTCGTGGGGAGCGGGGCCTACCGCGAGGGTGCGGTAGAGGTGCAGGACCTGTCCAGCCAGGACTTCGTGGCCGCCATCGCCGCCGCGCACCCGCTGACAGGCGCTCGGGTCCTCGACCTCTGCGCGGGAGCGGGTGGCAAGAGCCTGGCCATGGCCGCCTTGGGGGCGCGCGTGCAAGCCTGGGATCGGCGCGCTCGCGCCCTCAATGTGCTGCGCAAGCGCGCGCGCCGAGCCGGTCACGACATCCACGTCCTGGACCCCGGCCTCGGCTCGGGTCCCACAACGGCTGCTGAGCGCTACGACATCGTGGTGGTCGATGCTCCCTGCTCGGGCAGCGGCCGCCTGATGCGCGAGCCCGCCCTTCGCCTCGGCCTGGAGCCCGACCGCTACATCGACGTCCAGGCCCACCTCCTCAAGAACGCCGCCACTCGGGTCCGTCCCGGCGGCCTGCTGGCTTACGCCACCTGCTCGCTGTTGGCTTGTGAGAACCAGCACCCCACACCGGTCGGCTTCACCCTGGTGGACACCGCCCTGCGCTGGCCCCATCGCCAGCCGGGGGATGGCTTTGCTTGGCGCTTGTGGCGGCGTTCACAAGCCGTCTCCCCTTCGTGATATGAGACGCCCCAGCGGTTCTTTTCCATGGGAGTGGTAGGGGTTGTGGATGATCCCGCGGGGGCCGCACCATGTTGTGAGCACCACGCGGAGCACCTGGGCATTGTCGCTGTGGGGGACCCGGTGGCTGGGGATGCCGCGGTATTCTGTCAGTAGAGCTGGCCCCGGGGCCAGTTGAGACCCGGGGGCTGGACTTCCGGCGGATCTGCGCCTTGGTGCCGGGCTTGGGGAAGCGGTTCGCCAGCAACTGCTCGATCTCTCGGCGCGTCTTTCCGCTGGCCGTTCCGCTCGGGTCCGCGGTGCTGCGGCTGTCGCACCGGACGAGTGCCAACACAGTGGGCAGGTGACCACCTGGAGCCCGCAAATCGGTACGAGGAGTGGATCTGAGACCCTCTCAGAGACGCCCCGCTCAGACCCCGACCGCCCAGCCCGTCACGATCAAGGCGACGTAGAAGGCAGTCTTTGGGATGCGCAGCAGGCTGGCGGCCGCGACCTGGCGCAGCGGCAAGCCCGCCGCACCGGCCAACCAGGTGGAGACCGAGAAGGGAAAGGGAAGCAGGGCCGAGACGGCGACGAAGCGGACGCCGTAGCGGTTGAGCAGGGAGTTCATGTCGGGGTTCTTGAGGGTCAGCCAGGGCCCGAAGCGGGTGTGCCGAGCCAGGGTGCGCCCGTAGAACCACCCCAAGGGACCGGCCAGGAAGCTGCCAAAGGCGGTCACGCCGAAGACGACCCAGGGCGAGACCCCACCAGAGATCACCAGCAGCACCAGGGGCTCGTTGGTGAGCGGGACCAGGCTGCTGTCCGAGAAGATCACGCCGCCAAACAGACCGAGCAGGCCGAAGCGCTGGACGAAGGCGCCTCCGAAGACCGTGATCGGGTCGCGCAGGAAGACGCCCGAGGCGGTGGCCAGCGCCAGGAGGAGAAGCGCGCCGATGACCAGCTTGATGAGGGTCTTGTGGTCGATCACGGGGCGGCGAGATCCTCCAACAGGGCCAGGTGGTGCAGCGCAGCCACGACCAGCGCGTGGGTGATGACGCCCTGGCGTACCAGGTCCGGTAGCACGGCCTGGGGCACCAGGCGCACGGCCAACTCCTCGTTGGGATCGGGGTCGTCGGAGCCGCTGACGATCCCGTCGACCAGCACCGTGGTGCAGCGGTTGCGCTGGATGGCGGGGTTGGGGTCCACGACGCCGATCACCTGGACCGTCGCGTCAGGAGCCGGCCGGTAGCCGGTCTCCTCGGCCAGCTCGCGCAAGCCGGCGCAGAGCGCGTCCTCGCCAGGATCGACCATGCCGCCGGGGATCTCGACGGTGACGCTGTCTGTGCCGTGGCGGTACTGTTCGACCAACACGACCCTGCCGTCGAGCGTGCGGGCGATGACGTTGACCCAGTCCAGCGTGTCCAGCACGAAGAAGTTGGCTTGGCGATCCCGCAGGCGAGACCGGGCCTGGTGGCGGCTGACCTTGAAGATCCGAGTCTCCAGCAGGGTCTCGTCTGGGCCCGGATCCCACGGGGGTACCAGGCTGCCATAGGGTTGATCGTCACTGGATGAGGTCATCTCGGTCTTCCTAGGAGTCGTCGGGGCACGCCTCAGCGCGATGGCGGCGCAAAGCCCGTGGCCAGGGTCCCGTCCTCGTAGGCCCACAGGCGCTGGTCAGGTTCCCAGGGTCCCGTCCAGGTGACGGTCTCGCCACCGATATAGTCGACCTGAACAGTGCTGACCTGGGTGGCATTTCCCAGTCCGAAGTGCAGCGTGGCGCTGTTCTGTTCGCCCTGGCCGGTGCCTCCCTGGACCTGACGCATGCGCACCACGCCGTCGTCGGTGGTGACGTGGACGACGGCCCCGATGGCGGAGGTGTTGCTGGTCACACCCACGGGTCGCACCTGGAGCCAGTGGCCCTGGGCGCCTCGGTTCTCGAAGAAGCCGTCGCTGGTGGACAGGTCCAGGTCACCGTCGTTGTCGTAGTCCCCTGCCGACATGCCCCAGCCACTCTCGGTCGTGATGCCGGCCTCGTACCAACCCGGGGTGAAGGTGCCGTCACCGTTCCCCCAGTAGAAGTCGGTCGGCCTGCCGTCGTAGACGGCGCTGATCGCCAGGTCCAGCATCCCGTCGCTGTCGAAGTCGCCCAGGATGGGGACGGAGTGCGTCTCTTGGTAGCGCAGACCGTTGTCGGGGAAGGGATCGGCCCAGTCCCCGGCGTTGTCTTCCCAAGTGGCATCTTCCCCATTCCCCCCGACGTTCATCAAGACCTGGGTCTTGTTGCTGAAGTCGAAGTAGCGGGGGTGGGCCAGGTTGGCCTGGATCAGGTCGAAGTCACCGTCATTGTCCAGGTCGCCCCAGGCTGCCCCGATGGTGTGACCGTAGTAGGTCGCCCCAAGCGCAAAGGTCCCGTCACCGCTCAGGCCAAGGCTGGTACCCCGATCCGACACCGTGCCATCGCCCTGGTTGTCATAGAAGAGGTTGCGCTGGAGGACGTAGTTGGTGACCAGCAGATCGACATCACCGTCCAGGTTCGCGTCGATCGGAGCCGCGCCTCGACTGGCCCAGGCGGTTGTGCTGAAGCCCTGTTCATAGCCCAGCGCCGTGAAGCTCCCATCGCCCTGGTTGTGCCAGACCTGGTCGACGTAGTAGCTGTAGGCATCCCAGCAGATGAAGTTGGCACTGTACAGGTCCAGCAAGCCATCACCATCCAGGTCCAGCCAGGCCGCGGCCGCCGTGCTGCGGTGGGTCGCGCCGCAGGCATCGCTGCCGTCCAGACTGTCGTCCAGGCCGGCCGAGGCTGTGACATCGCTGAACGTACCGTCACAGTTGCTGTGAAACAGGGTGTCGCCCTGGCTGGTGCTCTCGACGAACACGAACAGATCCAGACAGCCGTCGTTGTCGTAGTCACCCCAAACACCACCGCTGCTGCTCACGCCGCCGACACCCGCGGCGTCCGTCACATCAAGGAACACGCCACCGCCCTGGTTGTGGTAGAGCGCACCGGGCAGGTAGAGGTCGTCCCAGCCGTCGAAGTCGTAGTCCCCCCAGGCCTGGCGGCTGCCGGACGGGGCTTCGGTCACCTGGTGAAAGCGCTTGTCCTTGACGATCTGGCTGTCATCGATCTGGACCTGGAGCCGCACCAGATAGTCGTACTGCAGGCTGAAGCTGTAGCCCTTCCAGAAGCTGTAGGAGACGCCATCCCAGGTGAACCGGGTCAGGTCGGGCAGGTTCATGGCCGAGTGGCAGTCGTCCCAGCTTGTGCAGGTGCCGTCGCCGGCGCTGGCGCTGTCGAAGGAGATGGCCACGTCGTCGGCACCTTGGCGCAGGTGGCCGGCATAGACCAGGCTACCGGCCGGGATCTCGATGGGCGGATCGACGACCCAGGTCTGCCAGTCTCCTTCGACCAGATCGCCGGCGCAGCGGGTCCCGGTCCACAGGGCTTCGTCCCCCCAGGCGTCGAAGCCGTTGTACCCGAAGTCGCTGTACAGGCCCAGCGTGACGGGGGTGTCGGGGTCCTCGGGCAGGTTGTCGAGCTGCACCGAGATGCCGTGAACCGAGATCGGGGCGTCGGGTTCAAAACGCACCCACTCGTGCAAGGGCTGCGCGCTCAGGTCTGTGTCGACCACGGTCCAGCCCTGGCCGATGATGCTGCCGATGGCCACGCCATCGTCCCAGGCCAGCTCGGTGAGCCCCTTGGTCAGCGTGCCCGAAGCGGATCCCGCGCACGCCGTCGTCGGGCCCGTGTCGGTCGAGGCACCCGTGTCGCCGCCCGTGGTCGGGCCCGGGCCGCTGTCCGAGGTGCCGTCTGGCTTCGAACTGCAGGCCAGGCCCGACAGGAACAGCACGATGGGAAGCGAGACGATGTGTGGCATGGCGAGGCCTCCGGGAGTTCAGCCTACCTGTTGGGGCCCCATCATCGGTAGTCCTCGGGCGGACCAATGACCACGACCAGTCGCCGGTTCCGTACCCGGCCTTCGGGCGTGTCATTGGTGGCGACCGGGCGGGTCTCGCCTTGGCCGGCGATGGTGAAGCGGCTGGCGGCGATGCCGAACTTGTCGACCAGCAGGTGCATGAAGGCGCTGGCGCGGGCCGTCGAGAGGCCCCAGTTGTCGCCATAGCGTCGTCTCAAGGTGCCCACCAGAGCGTCGTCATCGGTGTGGCCGATGACCCAGATGTGTGTGTCCTGGTGGAGGGTGAGCGCGGTCGCCAACAGGTCCGTCACCATGGTGGCCTCGTCGCGCACCTTGGTGCTGCCTGGCGAGAAGACGAGCTCGCCTGGGATCACCACAACGGCTCGACTGCCCTCGCGTTCGACGGTGATCTCGGTGCCGCTGAAGACCTGGTTGAGCTGGGCATAGAGTTCGGTGTTCAGGTCGCCCTCGCTACAGCTCTGGAGCTGGTTCTCCAGCATCTGGTTCTTCTTGTGAAGCGCGATGACTTCACGGTCGAGCTGCGTGACCAGATCAGAGTCGGCCGGCTTGAGGCAGCCGGTGGCGAGGAACAGCCAGGAGAACCAGGAGAAGAGGGCGACAGGATTCACGGTGTCCGTCCAGGCGAGCGCCAGGGCGCGGGGTCCAGGCTCCAGTCACTGGCGTTTCCACCACGCGCCGAGGCCTGGATGCGACCGGCCGCTCGCGCGCGCAGCCAGCGACTGGCCCACTCGCGCAGCGCTTCAGGGTAGCGAGCTTGCCAGCCCTGGCCGTGGCGGACGATGGCCATGGTCATCCACTGCAGGTAGTCGGGGTGGGCCTCGACCGTCTGGCCCTTGTACGGGCCGTCCAGAAAGATGGGCGCCCCGTGATCTCCCAGGCGCAGGTGCCCCGTCGCGGGCGGTGGGTTGATGGCGTCGGCCCAGCGGACCATGTCGTCGAGATCTTCGGGCGCGTGGTGCCGCCGAGCCAGCTCGACAAAGGCACGACCGCAGGCTTCAGCGTCGTTGCTGGCCCGGTGGGCGTCGACGAGCGGCACCCCCAGTTCCTTGCAGACCATGCCCAGCTTGTGTTGGCGCATGTGGGAGAGCAGGCGCTGGGACAGGGGCAAGGTGTCTACTTCGGCCCGCGTCGCCGGCCAGGTCTTGCCGGCTTCTTCGAGCTCGCGACGGACAAAGGCCAGGTCAAAGGGCAGGTTGTGAGCCACCACGATCGCGTCACTGAGCAGCTTGCGGACCGTGTCGGCGCGTTCTTGGAAGGCCGGCGCGTCGGCCACCTTGTCGTCGGTGATGCCGCTGATCTTGCTGGACTGCCGCGGGATCGGGATCCCCGGGTTGATCAGGAAGTCGTGGCGCTGTGCGTCCACAACCCGCAGGTCCGGCCCGACCTGTAGTTCGACCGCGCCGAATTCGATGATGCGGTCGCCATCGAAGGGCCACAGGCCCGTGGTCTCGGTGTCGAAGGCGACGATGCGACAGTCGGTCCAGCGCATGCCAAGTCTCGGTGAGGAGCGCCGACCCTAACGGGCTGGTGCGCGATGGGCGCACCCGGCACCGGGAGGACGGCCGGCCGTGCGGCGTCTCAGCGGTGTCTCAGCGGCGCCGACGGACCCCGACAAGGCTGAGAAATCCTATCAATCCGAGCACGCCAGCCAGATGTCCAGGGCTGGCGCCGGGTGCCACGGCACTGCAGCCGCCGCAGGACGTGAGCTTGGTGTCGGGACCCCAGATTCCGTCCAGGCTGCTGCCCGTACCCGTTGCGCCGCCGTCTCCAGTCCAGCCACCGTCGGTCAGGCCACCGTCGGGCAGGCCACTACCGCCCGCGTCGCCGCCGCCCGCGTCGCCGCCGCCAGCATCACTGCCACCCGCGTCAGCGCCGCCAGCGTCACCGCCACCGCCATCGGTCGCACCGCCATCTGTGCTTCCGCCGCCTGTGCCCTCGTCGTCGTCGCAGGCCGAGCCGATCCCGTCCCCGTCCAGATCCTGCTGATCCGGGTTGGGCACGAATTCGCAGTTGTCCTCGTCGTCAGCCACGCCGTCGCCGTCGTCATCAAAGCCATACAGCGTGATCGCGCCGAAGAAGACATCGGAATTGCCCGGGTTTATACCCGCGTCGTAGGCATAGAAGCCCGCCCGCCCTGTACCCTCCATCGGATGGTCATCCACGGCGATCAGGTCGATGTAGGCATCGCCACCGGGGTCGATGCCTCCCCAGACCTTGCCCACGACCACACCGTCATTCACGGCGATGGCCACAGCCTGCAAGGCGTAGCTGTCATAGCTGTCGCCGACCCAGTCGAGGACATAGGCGTTGCCGTCGCGGATCCGAACCAGACCAGTCCACACGCCGTCTTCGATGGGGCTGCTGCCCGTCGACCAGCCCGTGCCGCACATCATCAAGATGTAGTAGTTGCTGCTATCGTGCCAGTCGAAGACCAGGCCGATGGTGTCGTCGTCTTCGCTGTAGATGCTGGAGATCATCCAGCCATCTCCCGCGACCGCGGCCGCGTTGGTCAGGGTGTTGTCGGTGGCGTCCGGGCTGCCGCCCCAGTCGCCGCCATTGTCGTCGGTCATCGACCGTGCGTAGTGCTGACCGCTGTTCTCGCTGCGATACCCCTCCCAGGGGTCTTCGGGGTAGCCACTGGACCAGCCATCCAACCCGTCGAGCTGCTGTTCATCTGGGTACGAGTCATAGGACCACAGCAAGACGTCCTGGGCCGAGGCAGTTTGGGCGAGCAGGGCGAGCAGGGTGACGGTGGACACGCGGCGACCTGGGTGTAGAGGTGCGCTGACTATAGGCGGGTAGTCGACTGAGTCGCCACGATCGCCTAGTTCTGGACGAGCTGCTCGTGCCCCAGCAAGGTGGCCGCCGCCCGGCGCGCCGCGTCCTGGGCCTGGTTGCGGTGAGTGAGCCACTGCACGTGGGCGTCGGGGCCGACCAGATTGGTGATGCCCAGGATCGCCAGGAAGGGCACGTCAGCGCCAGCACAGGCGCACGCCACGCCGTAGGCCTCGAGATGTTCGACCTGCCAGCCGTCCGCCATCGATTGGCCAGCAGCGGGTCGGTCGTGATGACACAGCTTGTCAATACGTCGTGTTGGGGCAAGTCGCAGCGGGCCAGAAGGCGACTGTCGCAGGGGATCGGGGGCGGGGGCTGCGGCACGTAGCCAAGGCCCATGACGGCCGCACCGTCCGTGAGGCCCACCCGACGCGCCACGCAGACCTGACCGATGGGCGGGCCGCCGCGGTAGCTTCCGGCGGTGCCGATGAGCAAGACGGCGTCAGGGTGCGATGAGACCAGGATCCGGGCGGTCGCGGCCGCGGCCACCACCGGGCCGATGCCCACCGTGCGGCCCGGCAGATCGCCCAGCTCTTCAGCCACTGCGGACACGACAAGGATCACGGGATCGGCTCCTCTGCTCGGTGCGCCTTGGCCTATCTCGCCGCGCTCAGCCATCAAATTCAGCGCCCTCGACGCCGGCGGTTGGCCTCGGCCAGGCGGGCGGTCTCTTCATCCCGGCGCACTCGTTCTTCTTCCTTGGCGGCTTTGGATCGGCTGCGCTCGACCAGGTAGCCGATGCTGGCGAAGAGCCCCCAGCCGACGACAGCCGCGGGGAACGCGGCGAAGGCGACCTTTTGAAAGCTGTCGGCGGGCGTGACGCCATCGTGCAGAAAGACGCCATAGAGCGCCAGAAAGGCGATGTCGCCGCCAAGCTGGGTCGGCCCCTGGCGTAATTCAATGGCCAGACCAATGGCACCCAGCAGCAGCGCGAAGGGCCACAGCAGCCATGCAGGAGGCGGCGCCTTGATCACCCTGAGGTGGAGGCCATTGGCGGCATCACCGTCGAAGTTCGTCAGCTCGACCTTGACCGGGCCGTCCCCCTTGAGCTTGAAGCGCTCTTCGAGATCTTCTCCCCACTTGCCGGCCCGTCGCTTGCCCGACTCGGTGATCTGGTCGCCTTCGAGCACGTTGACATCGACCTTGTCGTCGTCGCCCTTCTTTACTTTCCGGCGGATCTCACCGGTGGCCTTGCTGGCCCAGCCCTGGCCCGACAGCGCCAGGGCATAGTTGGACTTTCCGGGCTGGGAACCCTTGGGATTCTCGGTCAGGTTCGCCGTCACCAGCAGGGCCGAGTCGGGGGGTACCTGGAGGGTGACTTCCTGGGCCAGAGGCGAGATGTCGGCTTCATCCAGGGTCGGGCCAGGGTTCAACACCAGGTAGGCCATCAGGCAGGGCATGGCTGCGGCGAGCAGGGCCACCGGGATCGCGAGGTAGGGCGGGTTCGCGAGGTTGCTGGCCCGCTTGATGGTGGGCCCCAGAATGGAAACGATGACAGCGGCGATAACCAAGGCGGAGAGCACAGCGACCTCGACGGGGGGTGAACGACCGGGGGTTAACCAGCCACCGCCCGTCTTTCCCGCCTGAGTTTCTTGGGTGCTCAGGAACTTCTGGGCGCGCGCACTAGGACGACAACTTGACCAGCACGGCGTTCTTCTCGGTCTCAGCAGTCTCGGGGTCGTCGGTGTCCTCTTCGAAGTCGCACCCGTCCAGACCCCAGGGTGCCAGCTCGATCAAGCGGCCCTTGGTGGCGGGAGAGGCGACGACGGTGAGGATGCCGTCAGATGGGGACTGGGGGTAGCTCATGAAGATCTCCTGTGGCTTGATGCACCATAGGAGCGGCTGGGTCGCTAGCTGCGTATCCTTGTGTCACAGGTGATCCACGCCCGCCGCGCCCGCCACGCGCCAGCAGGGCAGACAGGCGACCGGACGGGATAGCCTCCTGCGATGCTGACCGCTGCCTATGCACTGACCGCCTTGCTGATGGTGGCCTTGCCCCTGATCGCGGCGGGGCTGCTGACGCGAAGCCTGGGCACCGGCTGGGGACTGGTTGGGGCTGGCGCGCTGACCTTCCTGCTGTCCCAGGTCGTGCACATCCCGCTCAACATCGGCGTCGCCGCGCTGTTCAAGCAGGGGGTGCTGACCGCGCCCGCCCAAGCGGTGATGACCTGGCTGGTACCGATAGCCCTGGGGCTCTCGGCCGGCCTGTGCGAGGAGCTGGCCCGCTGGCTGGCCCTGCGTGGGCCGTTGCGGCGCCGCCGTACCTGGGCCGATGGCGTCACCCTGGGCTTGGGTCATGGCGGAGTCGAGGCCATGATCCTGGGCGGCATGCTGCTGTTCACGCTGATCACGATGATGTCGCTCCGCGAGACGGATCTGGCCGCGATGGGCGTGCCGGCCGCCGCCCTGGACACGGCAAAGGCCCAGGTCGATGCCTTCTGGTCGGCACCGCTGTGGATGGTGTCCCTGGGCCTGGTCGAGCGCGGGCTGACCGTGCCCATTCACGTCGGCATGAACAGCATGGTCATGTGCTCGGTCAACGGTGGCGGTGCGCGCTGGCTGCTAGGCGCCATCGGGGTCCACGCGCTCCTCGACGCTGGCGCGCTCCTCATCATTCCCCACGGCGCCCTGCTGGCCGAGGGCTGGGTGGCCTTGTTCGCGATCGCGGCGCTGGTCCTGGTGTTCAAGCTGCGGCCACCGCCCGCCTCGCCCGCCGACGAAGCTCCTCCGCCACCTCTGATGCAGCCGCGACGACTGGACCTGGCCGAGTCGGGCCGCCTCCTGGAAAGCCCATGATTCAGACCCACGCCTT
>JAADHA010000416.1 GCA_013152105.1 Oligoflexia bacterium
TCGTCGGCCTGATCGAGGACTCGCACCCCGATCCCTTCCTCCATGCTGGCGGGCGGGTGGCCTTCTTCCGGACGGTCGCTGCTGCCGCCAACGAGCTTCCCGACGGGTCGATCTCCAGGGGCCAACTCGCCCGGGTGCTGCTGCCCGTTGTCGCTGCCGTCGGAGATGGCCACACGACCCTCGGTTCGGGCGAAGCCGGGGGCCCAGGCCTCCCGATCGATCTCGTCCCCGTGGGAGACCAGATGTTCGTCTCGGCGGTCTACCGGAAGAAGGATCGCGACCTGCTGGGCGGCAGGCTGGTGGCGGTGGGCGGCCAGCCGCTTGGCGCCCTGCTGGAGCGAATGAGCACCCTCCAAGGGCACGACGACGCCTGGCAGAACCGGGTGAACCTGGCTCAGGGCCTGCACGATGACGTGGTGCTGGGCATGCTCCTCGCGTCACCGGGTGACGAGGTGCACGTCCAGGTGAAGGGCCGGACAAGCCTGGTCGACCGGGCGCTGCCGCGCATGAAGACCGAGGACGACCGGCGGATCGTGCCACCCAGCCGAATCGAGCTGCCCGATCCCGACGCCAGCGACATCGGGTGGGGGTTTATCGGGCCGGACCAGCAGATCGCCTACCTGCGGATCGTCTCGATGATGCGGTACCGCGAGGCCTTCGAGCTGTGGCGGGCCACCGGCTACGTGTCCAATCTGGGCGAGCACCTCGACCGCACGGTGCGGGCCACCGGCGCCAGATCGCTCCCCGACGACCGGGACGCGCGGATCGCGGCGGTTCCCTCGGCCACGGAAGCGATGCGCTCGCTCACCGCCGAGATGTCGGCGCGGGGCGTAGACAAGCTCATCATCGACCTCCGAGCCAACCATGGCGGGAACTCGGCGATCACCTACATCGTCGGTACCTTCCTCGCGGGGCTCGAAGCCACCGCCTCGCAAGACGACGGCTACCAGCTTCGGCGCTTCTCGCAGCTCTACCTCGACACGCACACGGCGGTGTCGCTCGATGATCTGGCGAAAGATGGGCTTGTCATCGGCGAGTACGACTTCTCGGGCGAGCGCCGCTGGCGTGACCACCCCGGCGTCGGCGGTGACATCGCCGAGCTCACTCAACAGCTCGCCTCGTTCATGCCCACCTTCGCCGCCGTCCTGGCCGACCCGCCGGAGCCGCTGCGTCCCCGGATGATCGTTCTCACCTCGGCATCGACCTACAGCGCGGGTTTCGACCTCGCCCGATTGCTGCGGGGCCTGGGCGCCACCGTGGTCGGTGTCGCTTCGGCGCAGGCGGGCAACTGCTACATCGACACGATGCCCTTCCGTCTCGACAACTCGGGTCTCCAGGGGAGCATATCGAGCAAGCTCAGCCTGGCCTGGCCCGACGATCCCGCACTTGGAAAGGTCCTCGAACCCGACGTGGTGTTGGGCGTAGACGACATGCTGCGGCTCGAAGGCGACCCCAACGCGACGGTCCTGCTGGCCCTCGACCGGTTCGCAGGCGATTGATGCTGCCGAGCAGCGGCACTAGCGCATCAGCGCTGCACCTGCGTGGCGGCGGTTTTGGCGAGCTGTGTGCGGCTGCGCACGCGCTGTTCCAGCGACCGGTCAGAGTTCACGGTGCTGGCGGCTTCGACGGCAAGCTCGAGTTCGACGAGCAGGCCGAGCAGCGTGTCGAATCGGCCCCCGGTGCGGGTGTCCAGTGGCTGCTGGGTGGGCAGCTTCCCGAGTCCGCTGCGGAGGTCCTGGGCCGCGCTCTCCAGGTCCAATCGCATCGGTATTGGCAGGTCGGCTTGGATGATGCGGCGCCGGACTCCGCGTAGCCTGGACAACGCGGGCGGGTCGTCCTTGGACGCTCGGGGTGCCAGCAGTTGCCGGCGAGCCCGGTCCAAGGCGGCGCGTTCGCGGGCAGCGCGGCCCCTTCGGAAGGTGAAGAGTCCTGCCACAGCAGACGCGGTGACTAGCGAGAGCAGCAGCGCGATCCCCAGGGGCCCACCGACCAGCCCCAGCCCGAGCATGGCCGTGGTCAGGGTCATCAAGAAGCCGGTCCCAAGGCCCAGCGCGACCGTGGCGGCGGCCGCGGCGCCGACCGCGCCATCGGGGCGTACCTGGGTGGGAATCCCCTGGTCCGCATACTCCAAGGCCAGGGTGTGGGCTTCGTCTTCGGTGCGCGCACCCCGGATGGGCACCAGCAGCCCCTGAGAGGTGACGCTCTGGAGGACATCCTCGGACACGTCGAGCAGGGCGCTGACTCGACCGATGGCGGCGTCGCTGAGCGGCCTGCTGTGCGAGGATGTGTCCGTGACAACAACCCAGGCAGGCCGGGCTTTATCCTCGTGAGCGGTGGCGGTGCTGTGTCGCGTCCTGGGCGCGGAAGCCAGGGGCATGGGCTTGTTGGCGGCCGGCTTGAGGGACTCCTGGCAGAGGACATCCTGTGGGGGGACGAGGGTCGAGGGGGAGGGGAGCGCGGCTGCTGCTGCGATGCGCACTTGTGGATCCTGATCCAGCAGAGCGGCGAGGAGCTGGTCGAGATCTTCGGGCAGGTCGGGCATCAGCTCCCGAGCGCGCCGAGGCGGTCCAGCGGTCGCAAGGGCGGCCTCGGTGGCGGCTTGAACAGGCCAGGCTCCGGTCACAGCGTGGAACAGCGTCACGCCCAGGCCATAGAGTGCGCTGCCGGCACCAGGAGTGGCCCCGGCACGCAGCTCGGGAGCCCGGTGACGCGCCGGGCGCACCGCCTGTCGGGCGGGGACCAGGCCAGCCGGCGAGAGGCGGAGCACGCCCCCATCGTCGACCACCAGGTCGGCGGGCGAGAGGTCTCCACCCAGCGCGGTGCTGGCTGCCTGTGCGGCGGGAGCGATCCACGCGGCCCACTCCAGGGCTTGTTCAGGCGTCAGCCTGGCGTCCGGGCTGACGCGCCGTACCGGCGGTCGCGCCGCGGCCGGTTGGCCATCCACCTGGCCCACGACGGCCACGGGCAACACCGCAACAGCGGCGGTGTCGCGGGCTTGTGCCTGGAGGAAGTGCTCGGCCGCACCGGGGCGCAGCGCGACCTGCTTCGTGGCCATCACGATCTCGGCGCGGTCTCCACCCGCCGTGTCCGTCGCGGACCAGCGCACCTGGCCTGGAGGGGCGCAGAGCTGTTTCATCAGCTCATAGCGGTCGAGGACCGTCTCACCCGGCTTCACGACGATGTCTCTGTGCTTGGGCTGCCTGGCTTCACGCGGGACCACCTTGGCTGGGCGCACACCCTATCCTGGCTGGCCTTCCGCTCTGCTCAGCGGCACCAGCTCCTTGCTTGATGGGGGCTCGTGCGACCACCGTTTCTGGGTGGTGAGAGCCTTCCCGGCGCGTGCATTATGTTGCAGTCATGGACTTGCCGGCCTCTCCACCTGCCCCTCCACCTGCCCCGCGACCCAGCGGTGGACCCCTGGCCGCCCCGCTTGTCGCGTCCCTCTTCCGGGTGTGGAGTGCGACCTGGCGCGTACGGCGCCATGGGTGGGAGCCGGTCGCTGCGGCCTTGAGAGAAGGCCCCTGCGTGCTGGCCTTCTGGCACGGTGAGCAGGTCGCGATCATCGGGACCCATCGCCACTTTCCTGTCGCCGGCATGGCCAGCCTGAGTGCGGATGGAGAGCTGCTGGCGCGGACGATCTCGGGCCTGGGCTACCGGGTCGTGCGAGGCAGCACCGGCCATGGCGGAAAGGAAGCCTTCGACGCGGCGAGGACCGCCATCCTCGAAGGCTTCACCCCGGCGCTCGCCGTAGACGGACCCCGCGGCCCGCGCCATCGTCCCCATGTCGGCGCCGTGGCTCTGGCGGCGAGCGGTCAGCGACCGGTCATGTGGTGCGTGACTCGATGCTGGCCGACGCTGCGGCTCTCATCCTGGGATCGCTTCGAGCTACCCCTGCCGGGGGCCCGGGTGGACCTGCACTATGGGCTGCTCGATCCGGTCGCCGACCCCCTGGATCGAGACGCGGTAGAGGCGTCGCGGGCCACCCTGGGTCGATTGATGCGGGCACGCTGGAGCGAGCTGCGCGGAACCCCCGCGGCGACCCAGTCCGCGAGCACCCAGTCCTCGAGCACCCAGTCCTCGAGCACCTGAGTCAGGGCCTCAGCGCGGCGCCCACTCGGCGGTGACCTGGAAGTGGGCGTGGTTGAGATCGCTGGCCACGCTGACGATGCTGGAACCGGAGACCTTGATGCCGAATGACAGGGTCAGCTTGGCTGGGGGTGAGGTGGCGCCAGCGGTTGCCTCTGTGGCCGCGTCGGCCATCTTCCGCGCGACGGCCGCGGCCACCTTCACGACGTTGTCGAGGACCGCGTCCGGGTGGAAGTCAGTGTCCTCGCTTCCCTTGGCGAAGCCAGCAGCGACCTGCGTGTCGATGAAGATGGTCGTGTCATCGTCGAGCTGGGACTGGAGCAACACGGGCTCACCTTCGCTGTGGGGTCCGCGCACGGTAGCAGATGGTCGTGCTACCGTCCGCGCCATGAGCACGAACGATTCTGCCTGGTGGACCAGCCGTGCGGCCGAGATGGCCGCCCTCGACCCTGCCTTCGCTGGCGAGATCGACCGGCTGGCCGAAGACCAGGTCGATCTGCTGGAGCGCATCCTGCACCTGCAACCGGGCGACCGCGTCCTGGATCTGGGCTGTGGGGCCGGTCGCCACGCCATCCTCCTCCACGAACGCGGCTACGCGGTCACGGGCTTGGACTACGACGCCGAGATCATCGCGCTGGCAAAGGCTGCCTGGCGGCGGCGACACGCGGATCAGGCTGGTCCCACCTGGGTGCAGGGCGACATGCGCGAGCCCCCCGTGCAGGGAAGCTTCGACGTCGTGATCGCCATGGACGCGGCCTTTGGTTGCTTTGCTGACGATGCCGATCACCTGGCGGTGCTGGTCAACGCCTTTGAGTTGCTCGCGCCGGGTGGACGGCTGGTCATGGAAGTCCCCAATCCCTACTACTGGGCCCACCATCAGCACACGCGCCACTTCCCGCCGGGAACCTTGGCGGCCGATGCGCACATCGTGCGGACCTATCGCTTTGACGCGGACCTGGGCCGAGTCGACGATCACCTGACCGTGTTCCGCAGCGGAGACGACGCGTGCGCTTTGCCGGTTCAGTCCTTGCGCGCCTGGGCGCCGACGGAATTGTGTGCCCTGGCCCGGGCGGCGGGGGGATCCGAAGTGGCCATCATCGGCATGGATGGTTGGCGGGTGCCCGATCAGGCCCGCCCCCTGGATGCCGCCACCAGCGCCTTTATGTGGCTGGTCGCCAGCCGATAGCCACTGGCGCGGATCAGTGCTTGTCGGTCGATCCACCGCCGCGCCGACCGCTGGGTCGGTGCAGGCGTGCCATCACGACATTGGCATCTTCTGATGGTTGGCCCGGGCGGTCATAGGGCTCGATCTCATCCGGTGCGGGCTCGGAGTATTCGCCCGAGAACCGGTCGACAACGGTCCGCAGGCGGCGGCTGAGGCGATCACGAATGCCCATGGGAGTCCTCCGGCCCGTCACAGTAGGGTGGGCTCGGGCACAGTGTACCCGGCGTGCGCTCTGCGGGTGCCTGTTCTATGCTCTTCAAACCCTGGAGCCACGATGGAACCGTCCCTTTCCCTCGAGCAGATCATTACTTTTCTACTGGAAGCACCGCTATTTGGCGACTTGTCGGCCGACGGCCTGGCCGACATGGTGAAGATCGTGCAGATCCGCAGGTTCACTGCTGGCCAGACGGTCTTCGCCGAGGGCGAGGTCGGTGATGCCTGGTATGTGGTCTTTTTGGGGCAGGTGGGGGTGGCTCGACGCGGGGCGGGCGGCCAGATGCGCGCCCTGGTGTCGTTGGAGCGACGGGCCTGCTTTGGCGAGATGGCGGTCCTGGACGGGGCGCCGCGTTCCGCCACGGTGGTGGCAGAGACGGACTCGACGCTGCTGCGCTTTCCGCGCGGTGCCTTTCAAGACCTGCTGGTCGAGGGAAAGCTGGCCGCGTATCGCTTGGTGCTGGGGATGGCGCGTGTGCTGTGTGAACGGCAGCGTCGCCTGACCGCCGATGTGCAGACCCTGCTGGACCACGCCGAGGCTGATCCCGTCGGCGTGAGACGGCGTGTCGAAGATCTAGTAGGCCGCTACCCTGTCTCAGAGTGACATCGCCGTGCTCCCCCTCGCCCGAAGCGTCGTCCTGAGCCTTCCCTTGTGGGTCATCACGAGCGGCGTGTCGCTGGCTGAAGCTCCTGCTGCTGCTGCTGCTGCTGCGGCTTTTGCGGTGCGCCCTGCGACCTTTGGGATCAGCCTGGAGCCCCCGGAAGCGGTGGTGCGTTTTCGCGAGGACCACCTGGCGGCTGGGGCGCCTGCTGCGGCCTCCCAGATGGCCTGCCGGCCCTTTGCCGAGGGGCTTCTGCTCTGCTTCACGGTCGGGACGGGCGATGCTCGCCGCACGGTGACGGCTGGGGACTTGTCCGCCTGGTCGCTGGGCTTGCCCGAGCTCGAGCGCCTGGCGTCTGCCCGCGCCCTGGGCTCGCTGGGGCCGACGCGTCCCGAGTTGACCCAGGTTGTCGACATGGACGCCACCTACTGGCTCTCGATGGAGGGCGATAGCCTGGACATGGCCAGCTTCCTGGACCCCACTGCCCTGGCTGCCCGTTGCGCTGGCGAACTCCGGGTCGCCGCACCGGCGCGCGATATCTTCATGGCCTGGTGTGGTGGATCGACGGACCTGGACATGGTCCTGGCGGTGGGGGTGGCCCGCATCAATGAGGCCAGTGAACACCCGGTCGGGGCGGCTGCCTACCGCTGGGACGACACCGTACCGGGCTGGGTGGTGTGGGGTCGGGCGCGACACTGAGCGCCCATCAAGCTCGCCTGACCCAGCCGCGCACCCGTCCCGCTGAGCAAGCCCGGGATAGCCTTCGACCTGAGACCATGGACTGCAACCCGAACCCGGAGCCCTTCGATGGGCCTGCTGCGACGAGGACTTCGACAGCTAACGCAGGTGCTGGCCGAGCTGGTTGGGCGGAATGATCTGTTCGAGAAGCCGGGAGAGCGCGCGTCGACCGCGCCGCTACCCCCGCAAGAGCCATCGCCTCCGCCCACACAGTCAAGGACGACGCAGCCTGACAGCGGCGCTCGGCCGGCAGCGGGCTGTACCAAGGCTGATCTCGCCCAGGCCATCCAAGCGCACGCCGCGGGCTCCCGACCCAAGGTCGTCAACCACTGGGCATCGTGGTGTGCGCCTTGCATCGACGAGCTGCCCCTGTTGGTGGCCTTGGCCGAACGTGTCGGTGACCGGGCTGAATTCCTGGGCCTGTCCTGGGATCTCTTCGACCCGCGGGGCGACCAGGACGACATCGTCGAGCACGTCGCGCGCTTCGCCGATGGCAACGGCATGACCTGGCCCAGCCTGCTGGTGACGGCTGCGCCCAAGGACTTCTTCGAGGCGCTCGGGCTCAGCAGCGAAAAGGTCCCGCAGACCTGGGTGATCGGTACGGACGGCGCGGTGCTCGGGCAGTTCCCCGGCGTCCTCACCCCGCAGCGCTGTGACGAGATCGCCGCCCTCATCCAGGGCGCAGAGAGACGATGATCCTCGCCCTGCTGTGGTTCGGGTGCGCCCCCAAGGTGCTCAGCGACAGCCCTCAGTCGGGTCCACCTTCCGGCCACGCGCCGCCCGGAACGCTGGTGTTGGCCCACACCAATGACCAGCATGTCCACTTCCTGCCAGAGCGGGCCGAGTGGCTTGAAGATCAGCCACTGCTGGGCGGCATGGTGGCCATCGACGCGCGGCTGCGGGCCCTGAGGCAGGCCGAGGGTGCGGACGCGGTTCTGTACCTGGATGCGGGGGATCTGCTGACCGGCACGCCGCTGATGGAGCTGGAGATCGACGGGGTCAGCGGCGGAGGCATGGCCGAGCTGATGAACGCGGTCCATGTCGATGGCTGGGTGTTGGGCAACCACGACTTCGACAAGGGTTTCGACAACGCGGTGGGACTCGTCGCCGCCATGGACGCGCCGATGGTCGACGCGAACCTGCGGGCCCCCTGCGGTTTGCTGCCCATGCAGTGCGGTCCCGCCATACCCGGCACCGAGCCCTGGCGGATCTACACCGTCAATGGCCTGAAGGTCGGCGTCTTTGGCCTGACCACCTCAGCGCTCAGCCACCTCACCGACAGCGTGACCATGGCCCGCATGAGTGTGGTTGACCACGCCACCGCGGCCCGCGCGGCGGTCGCAGAGCTGGAACCCCAGGTCGACCTGGTCGTCGCCCTGACCCACATCGGCATCAAGCAGGACCGGGCACTTGCACGGGACGTGGACGGCATCGACCTGATCGTTGGCGGCCACTCCCACACCCGTATGGACGCTCCAGAGCACGTGGGCGACACCTGGATCGTGCAGGCTGGCTCATATGGCCGACTGCTTGGGATCGGCGAGATCGCGGTCGATCACGGGGACATCGCGTCCATCTCCTGGCGCGCCGAAGAACTTCATCCCGACTCGCTGGCCATGGCGCCGGACCCTGAAGTCGTGGCCCTGGTCGACGAATACAAGGCGGCGCTGGATGCGCGCTTCGGCCAGCCCGCTGGGACCCTCAGCGCACCCCTGGCGCGGGCCCCTGGACCGGAGTCCCCAATGGGTCGCTGGGCCGCGGATGTGGTGCGCAGCTCGGCCGGTGCCGACATCGGGCTCTACAACCCGGGCGGTCTCCGCGCCGACCTGGCGGCCGGGCCCTTGACGGTTGGCGACTTGTACGATGTCTTTCCCTTTGGAAACCAGGTGGTGACCTTTCAAGTCACGGGCTCGGAACTGGTCGGCATCCTGCTGTCGACGGTGGGGGCCACGCTGGAGGGCAACCGCGGTCCGCTGCAGTGGTCCGGCGTGCAGGCCACCTGGCGCGTCCACATGGGCGCGCCCGAGCTCGTGTCGGCGATGGTCGGCGGGGCAGACCTGGACATCGCTGCCACCTACCTCGTAGCGACCAATTCCTTTGTCGCCTCGCAGTGGCAGCACAATCTCGGCGTCGCTCCGGGACCGGTCACGGAAACCGGGCACACGGTATTGGATGCCGCCATCGCGACCGCGACCGGTGGGTCGATCGTGCCCCCACCGAACTGGCGGCTACGGCAGGTGGGCGCGGACTGATCACACGCCCCAAGCGGGGCAAGGTCTGGCGAGATAGTCGGCGCGAGCAGGGCCAGCGGACCGCTCGCCTCGCTCGCCATCGGAGGACATCGTGCCCGAGTGGATCCAGGAAATTGCTCCCATCCTGATCCTGTTGGCCGTCGTGGCCGTGGTGATCGCTCGCCTGCCCGATGTGCAGGGTGTGGACCACAGCGTCCGTTTCAAGCGGCGCCGCGTGCTGAACTGGTTGCCCTTGGGCCTGACCTACGCCTTCC
>JAADHA010000188.1 GCA_013152105.1 Oligoflexia bacterium
GCCAGGGACCGGGCGCGACCTATGCCTATATTCGTGCGGCCAGGGCCTGGGACATCGCCGAAGACAAGCAGCAAGAACTCGCGACCTGGGAAAAAGCCTACGCCCGCCACAGCGCCGCCGAGCTGGGCTGGGCGGCGGCCAGTGGCTTGGCTGCGGCACGCTTCGACTCGGGCGATGTCGATGCCGCGGTGACGGTGCTGGTCGAGTGGGCGGGGCAGCGTGGCAGCTATGACGCTCAGCGCTCGCTCTTCGATGCCGCCCGCTACCAGGAATTGGCTGGGCAGACTGAACAGGCCCTGGTGTCCTACCAAGCCCTGGTGGACCGCTTCCCCCAGTCAATGCTGGCTGACCAGACCGCGGCCGCCATCGGGCGCTTGCAGAGCAACGGGTGAGCGGCACCCTTATCGCGGCGCTCGGACTGGCTGCTGCGACCGGTCCGGTCGCGGTGTCCCCGTTTTCGGCGGTCGGAAGCTTCGATGCGCCGCCGGTGATCACCTGGCAGCGTGCCCTGCCGGGGCCGCGCGTGCCAGCAGCGACCCACACCGAATTGGGTACGCCCGTGATCTCGGGGGGCCTGATCTATGTAGGCTCGGCCGGCGACGACGCGCTGTTGGTGCTCGACCGCAGTGACGGTCGGCTGGTCCATCGACTGGCTGCCGGCGGCCCGGTCCAGTCGGCCGCGGTGGTGCGCGACGGTCATGTGTGGTTCAGCGATGCCGCCGGGGGGACCTACTGCTATCGAGAGAAGGACGGGGTCCTGCTGTGGAAACACCTGGGCAGCGCACCGATCCTGTCCAGCCCCATGGTGACCGATGGGCGCGTCCTGGTCGCCGCCCTGGACAACGTGGTCACCGCGCTGAACGTGGACACGGGGGAATTCCTGTGGCGTCACAGCCAGCGGATCGAACGCCGCCTCTCGGGCCCGGCCCTGTACGGGGCGCCGACGCCGACGCCCTTGGTGATCGATGACCAGCCGGTGTTGTTGACGGGCTATGCCGATGGCACCCTGGTGGCCTTGACCGCCGCCACCGGTGAAGTCCTGTGGCAGCGGCGTGTCGGCGAGGGCGCCTACCCTGACCTCATCGGGCAGAGCATCGACCTTGGAGACAGCGTCATCGTGGGCGGTTTCTCGGGCCCTCTGGTGGCGCTGGAGCCCATCACCCGCGCTATTCGTTGGCGGGTCGATGTCGGCAGCGCGAACGCACCCTCACTGGGCGATGTCGATCCGTCCAGTGGCCTGCCGCTCTTGCTCCACGGCGGCGTGGACGGAAAAATGCGCAGCATCGACGCGCGTACCGGGGAAGAACGCTGGACCTGGGACAGTTCGACCCAGGGGGCCCTGACCCAGCCCGTCGTGACTGGCGCGGGCCTGTTGGTGGGAAGCTCCTCGGGTGGGCTCTACCTGGTCGATCCGGACCATGGCCAGCAGACCTGGGAATTCGATCCCGGCTATGTCCTGGCGGGGGTCAGCGCCAGACCCGCGGTCGACGGGCGCCAAGCGGTGGTGGTCACCAACGCGGGCCGGATCATCAGCCTGGTGGTGCCGCCGACGGAACCGGCGTGGGCCAGGGGAGACGCCGACTGGCAGCGAGTCGGTGGTGTCGACAGCGTGGCGGACCAAGATGAGCGGTGATCGCCAGGATCACGGGCCGGGCGTCGGCCCCCGTCCGCCGGTGGACCGGTCTGATCCCGATGTGGGTGCCAGCGAGCGCCCGCCGCGCTCCGAGCATCGCCAGCCCTCGCTGCGTGGCTTTGCGCGAAGGCTGCTCTTCGACGACCCGCCGCGTTCCAGGGACGGCCAGGTCGACCCGGACCGTGACGAAGAGGGTTGGCGTCGGATCGAAGCCAGGGCCGTGCTGGCGGCCTTGTTGGAGACCGGGGACAAGGCCAAGACCGAGACCGTTCGCTTGGTGGCGCGCGAGGTCCGCAGCTACCTCGACGCCCTCGAATTGCACAAGGACCTGAACCACCTGCTGACGAACTACAGCATCGAAGTCAAGGCCAGCATCCACCTCTCCCCGCTTCACCATGACGAGGATGGACAGGTGGATCGTCAAACCAGCGCGTCGGTGGGGCTGCGCAAGCGGGCTGAGGGGAATGAGGATCCTGCGGACGACTGAGGTCGGCTGAGGGCGGCGGCGGGGGACAGCCCTGCTACGGCGTCTGGTCGACCACTTCGGAGCGCCGTAGACGGACCAAAATACCTTCTTCGCGGAGCAGGCGGCGCAGCTCGACCTTGTCGATCTCGCCGAGGTTGTCGAGTACGAGTTCGACCTTGTCGAAGTTGCCATCGACGCGACCGACCAGATCGTCCCCATGCTGTACCAGGTCGCGGCTGTCGGTCAGCAGACCGTCCAGCTTGGTCCGGGTCGTGTCGAGGTCAGCGGTACCAGCTTGGATCTGGGTGATCACCTGGTCGGTGTGGGCCAGGACCGGGCGTGCCTGGGACGTGGCCTGGCGTACCAGGCTCAAGGTGGCGCGCGTGTCTTCCACCAGGGAAGGCAGGTCCTGGCTTGTCTGGGCCGCGGCGTGGAGGGTGGTCTACAGGTCGGTCAGCATTCGGTCGACGCGGTTCGGGTCGCGGGCCAGCGCGTCGTTCAGGATCTTCAGGCTCTTGCTTAGTTCGACCGGGTCGAGGGCCGCGATGAGGGGACCGATCTGGTTCACCAGCTCGTCGATCTCTACGACGGGAGTCGCGGCCGTTGTCAGGCTGTCGCCATCCACGGCGAGTGGAGCGTCCGGGGACTGGGGTAGCAGCTCGACGAATTTTTCACCCAGCACCGAGCGGGCGCGCACGGTGGCGATGGCGTCCGTGCGAATCTGGGCGTCCGTCTGGACTTCGAGATGGACGATGGCCTGGCCGCCCTCGATCCCCAGCGAGCTGACCCGCCCGACATCGACCCCGGCCACCTTGACCAAGGCGCCATCGGCCAGTCCGGCCGCGTCGGGAAGGCGCGTCACAAGGTCGACGTGGTCACCCATGCCTTGGAGCGCACCGACCTTGAGCGCCATGTACGCCAGCAGCGCCAGGGCGACCAATACCAGGACGCCCACACCCAGCTCGTGTCGGCGGTTCTTGGACACGAGACCGGGCTATCCGAAGCTTGGGAGGGTAGCCACATCGTCGGGGCCGCTGGGGAGGACCAGGTTCCGCTGGAGGAAGGCGCGCACGATGGGGATCTCGCTGCGCAGAAAGGCGGGGGTGCGGTCCCAGGCCACCAGCTTGCCTTCGTGGAGCATCGCGATGTGGTCTGCGATCCGCACCGTGCCCACGATGTCGTGGCTGATCACCACGAAGGTGACCCCCAGGTGCGCCTTCATCGTCAGGATCAGGCGGTCGATCTGGTCGCTGGTCAGTGGGTCCAGGCCGCTGGTCGGCTCGTCGAAGAGGACGACTTCGGGGTCGGTGACGATGGCGCGGGCCAGGCCCACCCGCTTGCGTTGGCCGCCCGAGAGCTGGCTGACGGCTCGGTCCCAGGTGTCTGGGAGCCCGACCAGATCCAGCTTCTCCTCGACCCGCTGCCGCACCTTGGCCGGCGACAGCTTGCTGTGCTGTTCCAGGGGAAAGGCCACGTTCTCGCCGACGCTCATCGAGTCGAACAGGGCCCCGCCCTGGAAGAGCATCCCGAAGCGCTGGCGCACGGCGTAGAGCTGTCGCTCGGTGGCGGTCGTGAGGTCGGTACCGAAGCAGCAGACCCGGCCGGAGTCGGGTTGGAGCAGGCCCACGATGTGCTTGAGCAGCACGCTCTTGCCGGTCCCCGAGGGGCCGATGATCGCGGTCGTCTCGCCGGGCGGGATCGCCAGGTCGATCCCGTCGAGCACGACCAGATCGCCAAAGCGCTTGTGGACATCGAGCAGCTCGATCGTGGGCCTGGAGTCGCTCACGACAGGCCGCCGTAGAGGATCTCGCTGATGAAGTAGTTGCTACAGACGCAGACCACCGCGCTGACGACCACCGCCCGGTTCGTGGCTTGGCCGACGCCCTCGGGGCCGCGCTGGCAGGTGAAGCCGAAGAAGCAGCTCACGGTGCAGATGACCAGGCCGAAGTACATCGCCTTGAGGGCTCCGTAGAGAAAGTCGACGGCCGCGATGCCTTGCGAGGCGAAGTGCAGGAAGACGGACCCGTTCAGTCCGAGCTGATGGACACTGACCAGGTAGCCCGAGAGCACCATGAAGAAGATGCTGATGATGGTCAGGGCGGGCAGCACCAGCAGGATCCCCAGCAGGCGAGGGGTCACCAGGTAGGCGTAGGGATTGACGGCCATGACTTCTAGGGCGTCGACCTGTTCGCCGATCCGCATGACCGCGATCTGGCTGGCCATTTCGGTGCCGGCTTTGGCGGCCACCATCGCCGCGGCGATCATCGGTGCCAGTTCGCGCACCCCCGCCAAGCTGACGAACATGCCCACCAGGCGACCGCCGCCCAGGGGGCGAAAGGCGTTGAAGCCCTGCAAGGCCAGGTTGGTGCCCACGAAGGCGCTGATCGTCAACAGGATGGGTAGGCTGGCGATGCCGATTCTCCAGGCTTCCCGCATGACCTGACCGCGCGGGGGGCCGTAGCGAAGTGCGGCGCGGGTGAAGTCCAGGACGAACCAGGAGAAGGCCCCCACTTGTCGGGTGCCGGAGGCGAGGGCTGTCCGCAGGCCGCTCACAGCGTCTGCCCTCCGAAGAAGGCGCTGGTCAGGAAGTAGTTGGCGATGATGAAGGCGACGACGGAGTGTACGACCGTGTCGTTGACCGCTCGGCCGACCCCAGCGGCCCCGCCCCTGGCGTGGAAGCCGTGGTAGCAGGCGACCAGCCCGATGATCGCGCCGAAGATCAGGGTTTTGGCGACGCCGCCCCAGACATCGGCCGGTCCGGTCAGCGTCCACAGCTCGCTGAGGTAGACACCCGCGGTCTCGCCCTTGACCCACACCGCGGTCGCGAAGCCGCCCGCGATCCCGGCCGCGGCCCCCGCCACGTACAGCAGCGGGCAGGCCAGGGTGAGGGCGAGGAATCGGGGGACCACGTGGTACTGGATGCTGTCTACGGCCATCACTTCCGTGGCATCGAGTTCTTCCTTGATCCGCATGGTCGCCAGCTCGGCGGTGCAGGAAGAGCCGCCCTGGGCCGCGACCAGGACGCTGGCCATGACCGGGGCCAGTTCGCGCAGGATCGCCACGCTCACCAGGCTGGAGAGCAGGCGCTGCGCGCCGAAGATCCGGAAGATCTCCAGTCCTTGCAGGCTCATCACCATGCCGAAGGGGGCGCAGACCGCGATCACTGGCACGACGCAGCGGATCGTCGTGGTCCAGAGGGACTCCAACACCAGGTGGCCGTGCCAGGGTGGCCGCACGGTGCGGATCGCGATCCGTCCCGCGAAGGTGCTGATCCTGCCCAGCGCCCGCAAGGGTGAGGTGGCGTCGACCCACAGGTCGGGGGCAGCCTGGTGCGACATGGCGATGCAGTTAACGCGTGGGTTGATGGGAGTGCTCTAAGATCGCCGGGTGAGGGGTTCTGGGAATCCACCCTCGCCCCGTCTCGTCTCGTCCCGTCCTGTCCCTCTACACCGGAGCCGCCGCTGTGATCTCTGGCCTGTTCGCGCTGCTGGTCGTCTGTGGCGTCGCGCGCGCCACGCCGCCGCTGGTCCCTGCCGCCGATGTGGCCGAGGTCGGGTTGCACGCCTGGTGGCGGAGCGGTGAGCTGGTCATGGGCCTGCCGGACCGCGAGGGCCGACCGGGGCTGCGTCCGCTGGACAGCCTGGTGCCGGTCGTGCTGCCCGATGATCTTCATGAGTGGGCGGCGGTCGGAGAGACCTGCGTGACCCGCCCCGAGAGTGGCGGCGAGATCGACGGTCAGCGGGTCCTCGCCAAGGTTCGGGCGACGGCGCAGGGCCCTGTCATCGAGCTGCTGGCTGGCGACCAGGTCCTGGCCGAGAACGCGCTGGGGCGTCCCGCCCAGGTCTGCGAGGTGCTGCTGGTCCAGGCCGACAAGCTGCCGGGCCTGGAGGTGATCGTCGCTTGGCGCATGGAGCTGGGCCCGGACCAACCCGGCCTGCGCGGCCTGACCGTCTACCGCGTGCCGGAGACCGCTCGCTGAGCGTGGGGCGCCGTCACTGCTGGGGGGTGTCGCTTGGCTTGGCGGCGTCTGTGGCGTCTGTGGCGTCGGGCGACTGGTCGGTCACCGCGTCGAGCGGCACCCAGCCATAGTCGAGTCCGTGCCGGATCCGAACCTGATCCTTGTCCGTCAGGATGATCGTCACGGGTTGGCCGGCGTCGAGCATCGCGACCGTGCCCTGACCGTCAGGCCAGCGCAGCAGCGGTACGTCCCGGCTGAGCCAGTGCGTGGGGGTCTGTACCGCTGCGCTGAGGCTCGAGGTTGTGATCGGTGCGAGCTGTGGCGGCAGAACGGGCGCCTGAGCCAGGGCGACGGTGCTGAGCGCGGTGCTGAGCACGCCGGCCAACAGGCCGAGAGAGGTGTGCATGCTGATCCTCCTGAGCGCGCCTCATAGCCGGGCGCGCCCAGAACTGCTCAGCGCACCATCAAGCCGGCCGCCGTCGCGAACAGCACGGCGATGAGGATCTCGGTGATCATGTCGAGTGGTAGTGGGACCATGGGAGAACATAGGTTCCACAGCCAGGCGCCACCCGCAAGCAGAATCGACTTCGCCGGTCCCTCGACGACCCTTTGTTGCACGACTGTGTCATGGGAGGGCTCGTCTTCCGGGCGGGCGCACGCGTTAGCCGATCCGATGTCGAATGCACCCGCCACGCTCTTCGCTCGCCAGGTCCAGGTGGCCGTGCTGGCCAGCGGATCGGGTGGCAACTGCACCTACGTCGGGGATGGTCACGCGGGCGTGCTCGTCGACTGCGGCATCTCGGCTCGGCAGGTCCTCTTGCGTCTCGACGCGGTGGGGCTGGGCGATGCGCCTCTCGACGCCGTGTTGATCACGCATGAACACATCGACCACGTGGGTGCCGCCCGGGTGCTCTGCGACAAGCTTCGCAAGAAGATCGGGCACTTCGTCCCCTTCTTGATGACTCGGGGCACGCACTCGGCGCTGAAGCCGGGTGTAGTCCCCGCTGCCATCGAGCACATCGACGCCGGCACGACGGTGCAGCTCAAGCACCTCACCCTCGACCCCTTCCGGATTCCACACGACGTCGTCGACCCAGTGGCCTGGCGGATTCAGTTGGGGGGGCACCATGTGGCAGTCATCACCGACCTGGGGCGTCCGACGACCCTGGTGCAGGCCAAGCTCAAGAGCCTCTCGATCGCCGTGCTCGAGTTCAACCACGACTTTGAGATGTTGATGGCCGGCTCTTACCCTTGGCCCCTCAAGCAGCGGATTCGATCCAGCCACGGCCACCTCAGCAACCACCAGGCCGCCGAGCTGTTGGGGGTCGGGATCGGTGAGGACCTGCGCGAGCTCGTGCTGGCTCACCTCTCCGAACAGAACAACGCGCCCGCCCGGGCGCTGAGCGCGGCCAGCGCGGTGCTCGCGGAGCAGGGCGTCGCGGACCGGGTTGGGCTGCACCTCGGCATGCCTCGCCAAGCCC